>NZ_CAMLHF010000172.1 GCF_946479715.1 uncultured Pedobacter sp.
TTTCAGCGGATGTTTTCTGAGCCAAAAAGTAAGCAGATCATGATGAAGGAATTACATCAGTTTACAGCTCTAAATCACCTCTTATCATCTTATGTAGCCACATTATCTTTGTATAATAAGGATCATTCTTTTGTTTTTTCAAATTTTGAAGAGCTAAATCCTATTACACAAAACACAGTTTATCTGCTGAACTTAGCTTCTGAAAATCTATTCAAAAATACAGGGGTGGTTAATAACGTTCCGTTAATCAGAAGAAATATGAATGTTAACGACGATGAGCAAAGTGATGAAGTAATCATTGCAGAGCAGTTTGACATGATCCAAAAGGTAGCGTACGATATTTATAAACTATCAGAAAAAATTAAATTATAAAACTTTAACTCTGCTCGTGTTGTTATAATTTCATTGTAAAATGAAAAACATGGAAAAACTGTATACTGCATCAGTAACTGCTAAAGGCGGTCGTGATGGACATATCAAATCTAGTGACGGAATAATAGAATTCGATTTAAGAAAACCAAAAGAACTAGGCGGACAAGGCGGTGCAACAAATCCAGAGCAACTATTTGCTGCTGCCTGGGGAGCTTGTTATTTAGGCGCACTTGGCTCTATTGCACAACACGATGGTGTTGATACCTCCGAAGCAACTGTAGATGTACAGGTGTCTTTTAATAAAGATGGAAACGCTTTTGTTTTATCAGCAGATCTGGATGTACATATTCCTGGGATAACTACAGAAGAAGCTCAACACCTTGCAGAAAAAGCACACAGAGCGTGTCCTTATTCTAAAGCTACCAAAGGTAATATTGAAACAAGGGTTACAGCTTTGTAAGGCCTTTATCGTCATCTCGAATGCAAAGAGAGATCTCTTGATCATGGAATAATGCAAATTCACATAACCAGGAGATCTCTCTTTGCATTCGAGATGACGATAGCATTATTAAACTGTTGCTTCAGTCTGTTTATCTGCAACGGTATTCGCAGGTCTGCCATTTTTAAAAGCATCCCTGGTCTTTAAGCCCAACAGCTCAAACATCGCCATGTCGTCAACAAACGCAGGATTTGGTGTAGTCAATAATTTATCGCCGGCAAAAATAGAACTTGCTCCTGCCATAAAGCAAAATGCTTGCTCCAGAGTGCTCATTTCATTTCTACCTGCCGATAGACGTACTACCGAATTTGGCATTACAATACGTGCTGTAGCAATCATTCTAACCATATCCCAAATCGGAACACGTGGCTGAGATTCTAAGGGCGTTCCTTTCACAGGAACCAATGCATTTACCGGAACCGATTCCGGATGAACAGCCATATTCGCTAAGGTCTGCAACATAGAAACCCTATCTTCAACAGTTTCCCCTAATCCGATAATACCACCGCTGCATACTGTTAATTTTGCTTTACGCACATTTTTTATAGTATTCAAACGATCATCGTAAGTACGGGTCGAGATAATACGTTTGTAATCATCCTCTGAAGTGTCAATATTATGGTTATAAGCATATAAACCTGCATCAGCAAGTCGTTGAGCTTGATTTTCAGTAAGCATACCTAATGTACAGCAAACCTCCATATCCATATCATTTACGGCCTTCACCATTTCAATTACACGGTCAAAGTCGCGGTTATCCCTTACTTCACGCCATGCTGCGCCCATACATAAGCGAGACGCCCCCCCTTCTTTAGCCTTCACAGCTGCGCTTACCACCTGGCTTACCTGCATTAGCGGCTGAACTTCCAGATCAGTATGATAACGTGCTGCTTGCGGGCAATAAGAGCAATCTTCGGCACAACCACCTGTTTTTATCGAGATCAAAGAACTCACCTGCACTTCTGCGTAGTCTTTATTTTCGCGGTGTATCGTTGCTGCTTCGTAAACGAGATCCAAAAATGGCTTATGATATATGGCTGATATTTCTTCCTTTGTCCAGTTGTGTTTTGTTGGTTGCATATAATAATGAATAATAGAATTAAAGTAAAAGCTTGCTTGCTAAACCCAGCAGCAGCAAAAATCCGAAAACATCTGTAAATGTTGTAATAATTATTGAAGAAGCAATGGCCGGATCAATTCCAACCCGCTTTAAAATTAATGGAATACCCGCTCCGGTAATACCGGCAATTAGCAAATTGCCTGTCATAGCCAGAAAAATCACTAAGCCAAGCATCGGGTTAGAGTCAAAGAATATGGCAAATAAAAATACAATTAAGCCTGTTACGGCACCATTAATAAGACCTACAGTAACCTCTTTTAATACTGTTCTGTATGCCTGATTATCCGTAAGGTCATATAATGAAATCCTTCTTACCGTTACCGCAAGTGCCTGTGTAGCGGCATTACCACCCATTCCGGCAATAATTGTCATGTAAGCAGGCAATACATCAATCAGTTTGATAGTAGGTTCAAAATGACGGATAACCCCTGAGGCAAGGAATGCCGTACCTAAGTTTAATATTAACCATGGCAAACGCGATTTCACAGCCTCAATCCAGTTACCACTTAATTCCTCATCTTCTGATACCCCTGATATTTTTAAGATGTCCTCCGTATTCTCGTCCTCCAGAACATCAATAACATCGTCAAACGTTACACGTCCAAGCAATTTCATATCGTTATCTAAAACCGGAATACTGGTAATGTTGTATTGAGAAATAAGCCTGGCAACCTCTTCCTGATCCGTATCCGGATGCACCCATGCAACCTCAGCTTTAACAAGCTCAGTTATTTTTACATTTCCCTTGGCTTTAATGATATCCTTTAAAGAAACAATGCCCTGAAAAGTATTTTCATCGTCTATTACATAAACAGTATAAAACTCTTCAATCTCTTCGCTTTGGCGGATAATTTCGTCAATGGCGTCCTTTTTGGTCAGGTTTAAATTGATACGGATAAACTCCGTGTTCATCAAACCACCCGCAGTTTCTTCGTGATAACTTAACAAGTTACGGATGCTCGAGGCATCATCTTCACTCAGATCTCCTAGAATTTCTTTCTGTTCGTGTTCCTCAAGTTGAGATATGATGTCTGTAGCATCATCATAATCCAATTCCTCAACAATCTCTGTCCGTTTATCGGGATGAAGCTGAAGCAACAATTCTTCAGGATGCGACTCCTCATGCATCTCTGAGATAACTTCAGAAGCAATCTCTACAGACAAAAGATTGATAATGCGTTGCTTATCCTCTTTGGCTAAACTTTCAAATAAGATCGCAATTTCAGACGCGTGATATTCTTCGAGAATAACCTTTAGTTCCTCATCGCTACCGCCTAAAGCAGCCTTAATCTTAGATACGTCTGTTTTGTCTAGATCGAAAGATTGCATAAGCCGCTAAGGTAAGAATAATCAGTCCTATTTAAACCATCCTTTACGCCAGAAATATATGATTTGTGCTACCGCGATAAGCCCCATACCTATCATTGTGTATAAATACCCATGTGCAGCATACAGCTCAGGCATATTTTTAGGCAATACTTTCCCTGTAAGTGGGTCCTGGATAGCAAAATTCATTCCGTATATACCTGCAATAAATGTTAAAGGAATAAAAATGGATGAGATAATGGTAAGTACTTTCATGATCTCGTTCATTCTATTGCTAATCATTGATAAGTACATGTCTAAATTACTGATAGATATCTCCTTTAAAGACTCCACAACATCAATAATCTGGATGCAATGATCATACGCATCTTTAATATAGAGCTTTGTTTGCTCGCTAACTAAAGAACTATCGCTTCTCAGAATATCATTTAATTTATCCCTTTCCGGCCAAACTACCCTGCGAATTCCAATCAGATTTCTTTTAATCATCTGTGTATCGAACATCACCGTTTTATCGGGTTTATCAAATAAACGGTCTTCAATAGCATCCAGATCCTCTCCCCATGAACCTAAAATCACAAAGTAAGTATCCACAATAATATCCATAAGGGCATACATTAAGTAGCTGCTTCCAGCTATCCTGATATTACCTTTTCCACCTTTTAACCTCGATCTTATCGGTTCAAGGCAATCCTCATAATTTTCCTGAAGCGTAAATAATGCATTATCTGTAAGTAAAAATGAAACCTGAACATTATCCAGGTCTTTATTTTCATCAAAATGAAGCATTCTGCTTACGGCATAATCATAACTACCATACTCTTCAAACTTTGGTCGCTGATAAGTACGGGTAATATCCTCTAATACAAGCTTATTTACATTAAAATCAGTAGATAAGGTTTCGAACATTGCTAATGAATCAAATCCCTTAATTTCAATCCAAAACGTAAAATCCTTATCAGAAACAATCTGAGCTACATTATTTAAAGAATTAAGCTCTTTAACCTCATAATACTCAGCATTGTATTTATAAAGCTTAATTACAGGTTTTAATGCATTTTCGTCAATATATATTACGCCGGGACTAGACCCTGCCGCCGGCAACGAATACTTTTTGTGCTTCCGATGTTTACGTTTTGCTTGTTTAGTCATACTACATATATGATTTGGATTGTGGTCCCTGGTTAAACAACAAGTCTACAATACTTAAATTTGGCTTAAACCCTTCTCTATCATCAAAAACCTGAAAATAAGGCTTATATATCGTATTATCATCTACATTTTTAAAATGTATTTTATTAGTCCTGTAGTCTAATTCAGGAGCTACATCATCAATATATTCAGAAGTAAAATTAAGTTTCACATCCTTTTTTAACTGTTTCAATAACCATTCCAATAGCTCCAGGTTATAATCAAACAGAAATTCAAATTTATTATGATAAAAACGGGCAAACTCATCCTCATAAAACTCGAAGTAAGCCGAGTTGCGATAACAGCTTTCAAGGCTCTTCCAATGTAGCCTTTGCCAGTTAAAATCGTTGCTTATTTTAACATCTTTAACCTTTGTATGTACTTTATTGCCTCTTATAACCGGCACAATAAGATCCAAACTTCCATTTGGCGAATATATTCTTGCTCTGTTTCTATAGGTCTGTTTAGGGAAATGCTCTTCCTTTTCAATCAAAAAGTTACCGTCAAAGTCTTTTAAACCAGAAAAATAACTAATTGGCGGAAGATAAAAAAGTGGGAATATAGCTGAACTTTGCATCTGATAATTTATGTTTGCATTCTCAATTCGCCAAATTAATGATAAAAAAAAGCTTTTCTTATATAGGAATATTTTTTTTGAACTTTTTATCACTACTTCCAACCCCATTGTTGTATTTCTTTGCAGCACTGTTGTATTATCCGCTATATTATATTCTAGGCTACCGTAAAAAGGTTGTTCGCCAAAACCTGGTTAATTCCTTTCCTGAAAAGAGCATTGAGGAGATTATTAAAATTGAGAAAGCATATTACAGGCACTTTACACGATTAGTGCTCGAAACCATAAAAATGGCTTCCATTTCTGAGTCAGAACTCAAAAAACGCGTTAAGTTTAACAACCTTGAAATAGTAGAACAACACGTTAAAAATGGTCAAAGCATACTGGCATGTACCGGGCATTATTGCAATTGGGAATGGGGCATGCTGGCACTTAGTTTAACACTTTGCCCACAGAGTTACGTGATCTTTAAGCCTATTAACAATCAACTTTTCGACAGTTGGTTTTATAAAATGAGGACCAGATTTGGGAACCGTTTTATTGCTATGAAACAGACACTCAGAATGCTGGCATCTACCAGGAATGAGCTTACTATGTTTTGTTTTGCAAACGATCAAACGCCTGTCGGACACGAAATCCAATACTGGCTCCCTTTCCTCAATCAGCGTACACCAGTGTTACTTGGACTAGAAAAAATAGCCTTACAAACCAACAGGCCTGTAATCTATTTCAAAATGAAACATATAAAAAATGGTTATTATGAGGTAGATTGCGAGACAATTTGCAACGATCCAAGTAAAACTACCGAACATCAAATTACCAACATGAGTTTCAATATCCTTGAAAATATGATCAATGAAAACCCTGCTTACTGGTTATGGAGCCACAGGCGATGGAAACACAATAAACAAGAAAACGTAGGATAAATGGAACCAAGTGTAGCAGTAGTGATCTTGAATTGGAATGGGCAGGCTTTGCTTCAGCAATTTTTACCCGGTGTAATTCAATCTAAATACAGTAATTTACAATTAATAGTGGGCGACAATGCTTCTACTGACAATTCAGTGGAATTTGTTCGTACCAACTACCCTGATATCAGGATCATACAAAACGATGCCAATTACGGATTTGCCGAAGGATACCGTAAAATACTGGAGCAGGTAGATGCTGAATATTACGTGCTTTTAAATTCAGATGTAGAAGTTCCGGAAAACTGGATACAACCAGTTATAGATATGATGCAAACCGACAGCAGTATTGCCGTTGCCCAGCCTAAAATAAAATGGCAAAAAAACAGAAAAGAGTTTGAATATGCCGGTGCAGCCGGTGGTTACCTTGATCTTCATGGATTTCCATTCTGCAGAGGCAGACTGTTCGAAACAGTTGAATCAGACCACGGTCAGTACAACGACTCCAGTGAGATATTCTGGGCCAGTGGAGCCGCTCTCTTTATAAAAAGCAAGCAATGGAAAGAAGTTGGTGGCCTGGATCCCGATTTCTTTGCCCACATGGAAGAAATTGACCTTTGCTGGCGTTTAAAAAACCTTGGCTACAAGATTGTTTACTGTGCTGATGCAGAAGTATATCATGTTGGCGGTGGAACATTAAGTGCTAATAACCCTTATAAAACGTATTTAAACTTCAGAAACAACCTGATCATCCTTCAAAAGAACCTTCCCATAGGCGATGCTTATTCGAGGATATTTATTAGAATGTGTATAGATTTTGTAGCCTGGATCCATTTTCTGCTGCAGGGAAAAACAGATTTCGCTTTTGCCATTAACAAAGCGCATTATCACTTCCTTAAAAGCCTATCGGCCAATTCGAAGAAAAGAACAGCTAAACAGATCAGCTTTCAAAAACACGTTGGCCAATATCCATCAAGTATTGTATATGCCTATTTTATAAAGAAAATCAGGTTTTTTAGTCAGTTAAAAACCTAATCTTTTTTCTCAGGAACAAACGATATTGCCCCTTCCCTGCTTGCTACACTCACAATTGCTTTATAAATATAATCGCAAACCAGTTTTTCGCCAGCTATATTGATATGCGCAATATCATCCTCAGGAGTATGGTACTGAGGATGCCCGCCAGTATGAAACCCTAATACCGAAATGTTCTTTTTATAAAATGATACATGATCCGAGCCACCTACATCATAAGCAATTACAATCGGGTTAATACCCACCTGCGGACCAAGGCTTTTCATTAAGTCCATACCGCCATCAAAAGAAGCAGCCCCGCCCATATATAATTGTTTTTCAGTATTCATTCTGCCCACCATATCCATATTCAGCATCAGCTTAACAGAAGACAAAGGAATCAATGGATGCTCAACAAAATACTTCGATCCAAGCAAACCCTGTTCCTCGGCACCAAAAGCAATTACAAGCACACTGCGTTTTAAATCTTTTCTGTTGGCCGATAATTTCTCTGCAATTTCCAGTAACGCAGCCGTTCCGCTGGCATTATCGTCGGCACCAAGGTGTATGCCAACAGTATCAGGCTTTTTAGACGAAGGTCCACCCATTCCCAAATGATCGTAATGGGCACCAAGCACAATATACTCATGCTTTAGAACAGGGTCGCTACCTTCAATAACACCAACAACATTCTGGGTTTTAACTCGTGGGGTATCCGTAACCCCTTTTTTTACACGTATTTTAGCAATAAATTCCTGAATATAACTACCATTAACAGGCTTAATTCCAGCCCTTTTAAAGTCTTTGACCAGGTAACTAACAACCTTTTTATTTTCTTTAGTTCCGGGGAAACGGCCTGCCATTTTTGGCGAGGCAAGAAATGAAATATGACCCAGAATCTCCTTTTCAGTAACATCAGTTTGTGCAACAGCACCAAAACCTATAGCCGAACAAACGGCCACCAAAAAACAAGTTTTAATCTGCATGCTTACTAGCCCTTTAACAGACTTTCAATTGCCAGTCTGTAGCCATCCATCCCAAATCCCGTTAACACACCCTTACAATTCTTTCCGGTAAGCGAAACATGTCTATACTCCTCTCTTGCATAAATATTTGAGATATGAACCTCAATTACAGGAGTTTTAATAGCTGCAATTGCATCAGCAATAGCTACCGAAGTATGCGTATAAGCACCACCATTAAGTACAATACCATCATAATCAAACCCAACCTCATGCAATTTATTTACAAGCTCACCCTCAACATTACTCTGATAATAATCAATCTCAATGATGCTGTACATTTCACGCAATTGCGGAATATATTGATCAAAGCTTAAATTTCCATAAATACCGGGCTCTCTAACCCCTAAAAGGTTTAAATTTGGGCCGTTAATAATTTGTATCTTCATCAGTTCAAACTTAAAGCTAAAAACTTACATCAGAAAATTTTTGTGTGATTAATAACCCCTATTTAAAATCGTTTAAAGACTATCTAAAACTGGAACGCTCGCTGTCCGGCAACTCTATTGGTGCCTATCTTACCGATATCGATAAGTTGTTCCAGTACTTCGAATCTATAAATAAACCCACTAATTTAAAGGATGTTACCAGTAACGACTTAAAGTTATTTATCACATGGATAAATGAACTAGGAATGCTCCCAAGTACACAAGCCAGAGTAATATCAGGCCTAAAGTCGTTCTTTAGTTTCCTGTTATTGGAGCAGATCATTACTATAGATCCTACGGCCCTATTAGAATCACCCAGGTTATCACGTAAGCTGCCCGACACACTCAACATTATCGAAATCAACCAGTTAATTGATGCCATTGATGCATCCAAACCCGATGGAATGCGAAATAAAGCAATCCTTGAAGTACTTTACGGATGCGGATTAAGGGTAACAGAACTCATCAGTTTAAGAATATCCAATATACATTACGATAGCGAGTACATAAAGGTAATTGGAAAAGGAAATAAAGAGCGTATAGTTCCAATTGGAGCCAATGCCTTAAAATTCATTAAAATCTATATCGAAGAATCCAGGGTACATATTAGCATAAAGAAAGGATTTGAAGATTTCATCTTTCTAAATCGTGGCGGAACCGGCCTGTCAAGGATTTCCGTGTTTACCATGATCAAAACTTTAGCCTTAAAAGCCGGAATAAAAAAGAGCATCAGTCCGCATACCTTCAGGCATTCATTTGCTACCCATTTAATAGAAGGCGGTGCCGATTTAAGAGCAGTGCAGGAAATGCTGGGTCATTCAAGCATTACCACCACCGAAATTTACACCCACCTGGATAGAGATTATCTAAAAGGAATCATTACGGAGTTTCATCCCAGAAGCTAAAATCATTCTATCCTTCCCTTGCATATCTTTTCGTAACTCTATGTTTATAAATGACTTATCATATAACATTTGTACTGTTTCTTTACCTAAATGTTCATTGATCTCGAAACATAAAAGCCCATTCTCATTTAAATTACTAAGTGCAAATTCTGCAATGGCCTCATAAAATATCAGCGGCTTTTCATCAGATACAAACAGGGCTAAATGAGGCTCGTTTTCCAATACATTTTTATGCATAGCCTTTTGCTCTTCCATTGTAATATAGGGCGGATTACTCACTATCACGTCGTACTTCTCAGCACTTTTATAGCTCAAAATATCTACATGAATAAAGTTAACCTCCGCATTATTTAACGAAGCATTCTCTCTGGCAATTGCCAAAGCACTTTCAGAAACATCAATAGCACTTACTTTAAAGTTACCCAGGTTCTTTTTCAGTGAAATGGCGATACAACCACTACCGGTACCAATATCCAAAATACTCCCATTCTTAAGCGTTTTAAACTGATCTGAACCACATCTTTCAATAATCCAGTCAACCAGCTCTTCTGTTTCCGGTCGCGGAATCAACACAGCGCCACTAACTTTAAAAGTTAAACCATAAAAAACAGTATCTCCAATAACATACTGCAAAGGCTCACCGGTTTTTAATCTGTTCAATGCCTGTAAATACTCATTATACTTAACATCTTCTATTTCAGCATCTCCATTTAACATCAACTGGCTCCTATTGAAACCAGAAACACGCTCCACATTAATATTGAAAATAGAAATTATTTCCTGTTCATCGTAAACGGCTATTAACTCATTCGTAAAATGATGCAATAATTGCTTTAAATTCATGCTATGCAAAAGTAAGTAAATCGAACAATATACCTTACTTTTGTGGTAATGACAGACCAACTATATATGCAGCGTTGCCTTGAATTGGCAAAAATGGGAATCGGAAGTGTTAGCCCAAACCCACTTGTAGGCTGTGTGATAGTAAGTAATGGTCAGATAATTGGCGAAGGATACCATAAAAAATTCGGGGAAGCCCATGCAGAAGTAAACGCCATAAACGATGCTCTCAAAAACCACGGAGATAAAGCAGCCGAATTGCTGGCAAATGCAACTGCCTACGTAAGTTTAGAGCCCTGTGCCCATTTTGGCAAAACCCCTCCCTGTGCAGATCTCCTTGTTAAACACCGGTTAAAAAAGGTTGTTATTGGTAATACAGACCCATTTGCAGATGTAAACGGAAAAGGAATAGAAAAACTACAAAACGCAGGCATTAAAGTAGAAACAGGCATTCTGCAAAACGAATGCAGCTACCTTAACCGTCGCTTTTTCACCAGGATAAAACAACAGCGCCCATTCATAATCCTTAAGTGGGCTACAACAGCAAACGGATACTTTGCACCAAAAAATACTGTACAGCAGTGGATAAGCGGACCGCTTTCAAAAAAGCTGGTACATAAATGGCGAACCGAAGAAGACGCCATACTTATAGGAAAGCAAACCGCAATTGCCGATAATCCACAATTAAGCTCCAGAGAATGGCCCGGTAAAAACCCGGTAAGAATCCTTATAGATCGCAATCTGCAAGTACCCGGAAGTAACCACATATATAATAACAGCGCAAAAACCATCGTTATAAATGAAGTAAAAACAGAAGTACAAAACAATGTTCACTTCATCCAGATGGAAGATATGCAGTATTACCTGCCACAAAAAATAGCTTTCCAGCTGTACCTTATGGATATCCAATCTGTCTTAATTGAAGGCGGGGCAAATATCCTTAACCAATTTATTCAGGGCAATTTATGGGACGAAGCAAGAGTTTTCACCTCTGCTAGTTCCTGGTCAGACGGCATTTCGTCTCCCGTAATCAATGGAATAATAACAGAAGAACATTACATAGAAAAAGACAAATTAACTATCTATCAAAATAACCAAAATAAATGATTTACCTGCTAATAAGCATTTTTTGCAGCGTTACAGTCGGAGTACTACTAAAGTTTGCCAAAAGATATAAAATCAATATCCTTCAGGCAGTTACGTGGAATTACCTATTTGCTATTGGCTTAAGTATTTTCTTTTTTAAACCCAGCTTTAAGGACCTTGCTTCAACTTCACATTACGATATTTATTTAGGCCTTGGAGTTTTGCTGCCACTTATATTTTGGTTCCTTGCGGGTTCAATCAGAAACATAGGCATCGCCAGAACAGATATTGCACAGCGATTATCCTTATTTATCCCAATCCTGGCCTCATATTTCCTATTCAAAGAACACTTTACCATCACCAAAATATGCGGACTCGCCATAGGCTTTATAGCCATATTTTTCACCTTATATAAAAAAACAAAGCAAAGAAGCACCGTAGGCAGCTGGTTTTACCCGTTAATAGTATTCGTAGGTTTTGGGATAATAGACATCCTTTTTAAGCAAGTTGCACAAATCAAATCAATACCATATACTACTTCATTAACCATCATCTTCATTTTAGCTTTTACCATTTCAATTGTTGCTATACTATACTTCAGGGCATTCAAAAACCAAAAGCTAGAACTGGTTAACTTCCTT
>NZ_CAMLHF010000173.1 GCF_946479715.1 uncultured Pedobacter sp.
AATCTGGAATTCGTTGATTGTTATACCACCGGGATTAACGGAGGTGCGCAAGTAATAAGATCCGGGAGCCTTAGCAAGAAAACGAAAGGTGTAATAGCGAGTAATAATTATATATTCTCTTTACCAGAACCGTCCCATACCAACGATTTAAACGAAGTCTATCTTCGTGTTAAAACAAATAATTTCATGCTGGTCCCGATTAAGCTTGCAACTCATGAAACTTATATAGCGGGTTCATCCTTTAAAGAACATATCGAATCAATTTATATTGGAGTACTTATAACGTTATTTCTGTTTAATATTTTCTTATATATCAGTCTGCACGAAAAAATGTATCTCTTTTATGGATTATACCTTTTTGCTGGATTTGTTTATTTAGTCTTGTATTTAAGAGGATATGGTTATTTATTTGGTTACGATTTCAGAACAATAATATACAAATATCCCCATTTCTTTCTGGCATTGTCATCAATGTCAGGCATCTTGTTTTCATGGAAATTCCTGAATCTACAAGTATTAATTCCTCGTATAAAGCCAGTTTATTACCTCATGATGGGTTTTGGATCGGTCTTGATGATTGTAAGCTTATTGGGATATAAAAGCGTAGCAGCTTCCATGATACAATATACTGCACTTTTCATTTCAATAAGCTTAGCAATAGCAGGAATATTGTCGTGGAGAAAAGGACATAGGCCAGCTAAGTTTTATATTGTTGCATGGCTTTTTAGAGTAGCAGGTGTAATTCTTGTGAACTTAAACCTATTCGGTATACTTGAATTAAGGGATTATACTTTTCAGATTTTTCCAATTGCTACAACTATCGAAATGCTATTGCTTGCATTCGCATTAGGTGATCGCTACAGCATACTGATTAGCAGTGAACGTGAGGCAAGAGAAAAACTCATGCAGTTTGTTCAAACCCAAAATCAACGGTTAGAACATGTGGTAGAAGAACGAACCTTAAAATTAAGTGAAACTATAGTTGAGCTTGAATCAACAAATAGGGTGAAAGATAAATTGTTTTCTATTATTGCCCATGATTTAAGAACTCCTTTTAATAGCCTGATAAGCATATTTTCATTGAAAGACATGGGTATGCTGAATTTTGAAGAACTGAAAATGTTGCTTAATTCGAACCGAAAAAATATAGATCAAATGAGGCTTACACTTGATAATTTATTGTTTTGGGCAAAAGATCAAATGAAGCAGGTAAGTGTACAATTTACAGAATTTGATCTCAAAAAACTTTCTGAGGTTTTAATGTTAGTTTATGAACCAATTGCATTATCGAAGAATATCAGGCTAGAGCTTAACGCAAGTGATGAAAGTACGGTATATGCAGACGAAAATCAGGTTAGACTTGTTTTAAGAAATTTGATTGACAATGCTGTGAAATTTTCGCCTGAGGATAATAAGATATCTATAAATCTTGTTCGGCAAGCGAAAGGATTGAGAGTTGCAGTGCATAATGTAGTTTTAAACCCAATTGCTGCAAAAAATGCCATAGAGAGTGGAGAAGATGATAGACACCAGATAAATACAATTGGGACCGCTAATGAATCGGGAACTGGTCTTGGACTGCAGTTATGCCGGGAGTACATGAAGGCAAATGGGAGTCAACTGCAGCAAAATATTGTTGGCAATGAGGTTGAGTTGTATTTTTTCTTAACTGGTAGCAGTCCAGCCGCATAACTTGTTTACATATGGCAATTTTTTTCGCAAATAGTTGTTCATTTGCCTCATAAGTCTTCACAAAAGCAATTGGTAGAAATTAAGCTTCTGCGTTCTCAATAGATAAAAGGCTGTTTTATAGTTGTTTTTTTATTTGGTACTAAAACTGACATATTCTTAAGTATAAAGTACACCTATGAAAAACCACCGGAGACATACAAAGTCTCGCTTCTTAAGAGTAAGCATAGATCTGGAAGAATATAAAGAACAGGTCCGTTCTATCAAGCTAGCCAAAGCCATTAAGAATGTGTTGAACTTACGTCAGATATCTGTAGAGGAATTTGCAATGATAATGGGGAAAGATAAATCAGTGATCAATAAATGGTTAAGCGGAACGTATTGTTTTAGTTTAAGCACTCTCTATGAAATAAGCGAGGGACTTGGTATTTTGTAGATAATGTTCCATTATCTAAATCTTGAGAAGCACAAGTTTATTAATGATCTCATCAAGTTTTTTAACTTGATCACCATCCCAAAGTTTGCGTTTTAAATCAGGCATACATAACATTCTATTATAGTAGCTGATTCCTTCCATTAGCTGATTACAAAATTTAGCAAAGTATTTTGTTCGCTTAGCATTTGATGCCTGTAATTGCACATTGTAATCATCAAACTGCAAATCTAAATCTGAAAAGAAATTTTCTACCTCTTTTTTAAGATAATCAACATAAAGGCCAAGTTCTTTAATGAAAACATTTGGCCTGTTGATGCCAATTAACAAATTATTTCGCCCATATATATGTCCAATCATCTCGGTAAGGCTATACTGTCTGGAGAAATATGCAATGTTAGGGCCAGGGCAAATGCTCACTGCTTTATTTTCTTTTTGCTTAAGAATATCTGACTTTAAGTAATTAGATGAACAGAGGCCTTCGCACAAGCAAGTTTTTTCGGTGATAAGATCTGTTTTTTTCTTTAAAACATCTGGGTGCAGGTTTAAATTTTTTAGTTGTTCAATTTTAAGTCTTTGATATTGTCTGGAAGCGGTACATATAGGCTCAGTAGTAAATTCAACATTGCTGCAAAGATATTTTTTTGTGCACGGACTACCAGGACGCCCTTTGGCAATCCTTTCTATTCTTTGGGTTTCTGCACTACTTTTTCTGAAATTGTTAAATGGCACACCTAGTGGCGAAGCACTGCTTAGATAAAAATCACTTTCTGAGGCATTTGCAATATCAATTATAGTTTGTTTATCTACATTTGTAGCTTCTGGTACCAAAAGAAAAGGGCTTCCCCATCCAGCCGCATCAAGATGGTAATGATTAATTAAGAACTGATGCTCCTGGGCGGTCCCGATACCTCCTTGATAGGTAACGCGTTGCTGAGGCTTCCAATTTTCATCTTGATCTAATCCTTTCATCATAAGGACACCTAGATATATTTGAAATAGTTCTGCGAACAATTCTGTTCGATTTTCTTTAAATTCCTGGAGTATTGGCCCTACAAGTAATCCATCTGTAGCGAAAGCATGCCCCCCGCAATTTAAACCGGATTCTATGCGGAACTCTGATACCCAGAGCCCTTTTTTCGCAAGTACTTTAGCCTGAATCATTGCTGAGCGGTAATCACTTACCTTTAATATTATTTGTTTTGTAAACAAGCCTTCAGCGTTAGGAAAAAAATCGCTAAAAGTTTCCATATAGGCATATAGTCTTTGATTTAAACCTGCCGATACAATTACAGAAGAAGTAAGCGTGCTTTTTGCAAAACCACGTAGTGCAGCCAAAGCATCGGTGTTTTCGTCTCCGAGATAAATGCCATTCTGATAATTTGCCTTATCTACTTTCGACATGATGTTTACATCAATATTCCCTGGAGCAATATGCTCCTTTAACTCATTTTGAAGTTTCTGCTTTTCGTCACCCTGAGGCAATTGCTGCATACCTCTGAACTTTGATTTTAATATAGAATTCTCAGGTAATAGCTCAAAATAATTGTTCAATTCGCTGTGATCTTCAAAATCCTGCATCTTAAGCTCAGCAATCTGCTTATTTATTAATCTATGAAGCAGATTTAAATATTCAGTTATTCTTAATGAACGACTATCATGCACATCTTTAGCTATAAAATCATAAGTTTCGTCGTTTAATTGAGCATGATATTTCCGCATTCGCTCAGTAAGTTCGTCATCTACAATAGAGACAACCGATGATATGCCGTATTTGGCCACTTTTAATGGAGTGTCAATAGAATAACCTAATCCAAGTACTGGAATGTGGAAAGTGTGTTGCATAAGTAAAGTTTATTTGGCAAAGAGAATTATATTAGCAATTGCAAAATATGACGATGGTCACTATTTACTATGATTTTGGTTATGTTGGGCCTGATCGCGCTTTTATTACATTTGTACAAAGAAAAACTATGGACGGAACTAAGCTACTTAAGGCAATTATTGAGACTGCCATTGATGGAATTCTTACTATTGATAACAGAGGAATAGTAGAAAGTCTTAACCCGGCTGCATTAAAGCTTTTTGGTTATACCGCTGAAGAAGTCATTGGAAATAATATCTCAATGCTAATGCCTGAGCCTGATAAAAGTGGACATGATGGGTATCTTCACCGTTATCAAAGTACTGGCGAAAAGAGGATCATAGGGAAGGGTAGAGAAGTTAGGGGGTTGCGCAAAGATGGCACAACATTTCCTTTTAGATTGGCAGTAAGTGAAGTGCAGTACGACCATCGAACTATATACACTGGTTTTATTCATGATCTTTCAAAGGAAAAAGAGGCAGAACAACGGTTAAAGGAGTATGCAGCTGAGCTTGAAAGCCTTGTGGATGAGCGTACAAGATCTTTAAAAGAGCTAGTTCAGGCATTAAGTGTTGCAAAAGAAGAGGTGAGTATTTCTTTGGTGAAAGAGAAAGAATTGAATCAAATGAAAAGCCGTTTTGTCTCTATGGCTTCTCATGAATTCCGAACTCCTTTAAGCTCTATTCAATTGTCTTCCGTTCTTATCGAAAAATATGCCACACCATATGATAATGAGAACATTAGAAAACATGTGAGTAAGATAAAAAATGCCGTAGGTAATCTTACTACCATTTTGAATGATTTTCTTTCTCTTGAACGTCTTGAAGCCGGTAATGTGGAGCCTTCTTTCCAATCATTTGACCTGGTTAAGTTAGCTGAAGAAATAACCGAAGAGATGCAAATGATAGCTAAAGAAGAACAAAACATAATTTATCAGCATACCGGCCTGGATAGTGTAGTTTATCTTGATCAAAACTTGATTAAAAATTGCATGATCAACCTGATATCAAATGCAATTAAATATTCTGGCGAACATACCTTTATTGAGTTTAACACCGAAATTACTGATAAAGCATGCATCGTAACGATTAACGATAATGGTATTGGTATCCCTGAAGCGGATCAAAGAGATCTTTTTCAGCCTTTTTTCAGGGCAAACAATACCGGAAATATTCCCGGTACAGGATTAGGTTTAAATATTGTATTGAGGTATGCAACGTTAATGAAGGGAACTGTACGTTTTACAAGTACACTTAATAAGGGAACTAAGTTCACGTTATCATTCAATAAATAGAGATGAGGGAGAAAACGAGGATACTTATTATCGAAGACAACAACGATATCAGAGAAAGCACTTCCGAAATTTTAATGCTGGGAAATTATGAAGTGCTCCAAGCTGCAAATGGTAAGGAAGGGATAGAACTTGCAATAAAATCCTTACCTGATGTGATATTGTGTGATATTATGATGCCAGAACTTGACGGTTATGGAGTATTGTATCTGTTAAGTAAGACCCCTGAAACATCAGCTATACCTTTCATCTTTTTAACCGCGAAGACCGAGCGGATCGATATAAGAAAGGGGATGGAAATGGGAGCGGATGATTATTTGACCAAACCATTTGATGATGTTGAACTTTTAAATGCCATAGAGAGCCGGATTAAGAAAAGAGACTTGCAAAAGCAATTATACAGTCAGTCGCTTGATAAATTGGATAATCTTTTGAATGGTAACAGGGGACTCGAAGAGCTTTCAAAGTTAATTGCTGAGCGAAAGGTGAGACAAATTAAAAAGAGACAGGTTGTTTATTATGACGGAGATACGGTAAGCGGTATTTATCTTGTAATTTCGGGCAGCGTAAAAACTTTTAAAATTGCTGATGACGGCAGGGAATTGTTAACCGGAATATATAGCGCAGATGAGTATTTTGGTGTTGCGGCTTTATTAGCGAATGAGAATTACCGAGAAACAAGTGAAGCAATGGAAGATACATCCCTGTGTCTTCTTCCAAAAGATTTTCTGGAACCCTTGTTAAATAAATATCCTGCAGTTGCGTCTCAGTTTATTAAACTCTTAGCTAATAACATATTAGATAAGGAAGAACAGTTGCTTCAGCTGGCTTATCATTCGGTAAGAAAACGGATGGCAGAAGTACTGATCAGGTTAAGTTCTAATAAGGAAACTGTAGTTGATACCTTGATATTAAGCATGTCAAGAGATAATTTGGCTTCTATGGCAGGAATTGCGACTGAAACTGTGAGCAGAATTTTAAGCGATTTTAAGGATGAAGGCTTGATTGAACGAAAGGGGAGTCAGATCTTAATTCTTGATCATTTAAAATTACATAACATGAAAAACTGACGAAGATCACTAATTTGATGTGATTAACCTCATTCTTTAACAGTAGACTACGGCTTAATTTTGAGAGATAAAATCAAAAGAATGAGAGTTGTAGCATATAGTATTAAGTCAACTGAAAAGGAGCCATTGGCGATAGCCAATCACAAAAAACACGAAATTACACTTATATCCAATTCACTATCTGTAGAAACGGTGTTTTATGCAGAAGGTAAGGATGCCGTTGTTGTTTTTACTGATGATGATGTCTCAGCTAATGTAATTCATAAATTAGCTGATCTCGGTATTAAATATATCGCCACAAGATCAATAGATAGCTCACATATAGATCAGCAAGAAGCTTATAGTCAGAATATTAAAATCGCAAGCGTTCCTCCGTCGGCGTTAACTGATATTCCCGAAAATGAGCTTCCAATGGCACTTGCATCACAAACTATCAACAATTTGGATAAGTGGGAAAGTCGGAAATGCTTGGGAGACGCCTGCAGATGTTCCAGATCTTGTGATCAGCAGCACAATATAGAACTTAATATAAAATTAGGTGGGGATGACAAATAGTGACTTAATCACGGATAAATATCGTGTTGCCGCACCAAGATATACCAGTTATCCTACCGTGCCATTTTGGGATGTGCAGAGTTTTGATAAAAATAAATGGGTCAATAACCTTATTGCTGCAGTTCGGAATAGCAAAGAAGGGCTAAGTTTATACGTACACTTACCTTACTGCGAAAGTTTGTGTACTTATTGTGGATGTAACACCAGGATTACTAAAAATCATGGTGTTGAAATCCCTTATATTACTGCTGTATTAAAGGAATGGGAAATATATCGCAACCATCTTGGAATTAAGCCGATAATTAAGGAAATACATCTGGGTGGGGGAACACCGACTTTTTTTAGCCCTCAGAATCTGGAACTATTAATTAACGGCCTAGTAAGTACATCAGGTTTGCATGAAGATGCTGTATTTAGCATTGAAGGTCATCCAAATAATACTACCGAAGAACATCTTATTCTTTTATATAGACTGGGATTCAGACGGTTAAGTCTGGGTATTCAGGATTTTGATAAAAAAGTACAGGTTATAATCAATAGAATTCAGACTTACCGATCAGTTGAACTGGTAACAAAGAAGGCACGAGAGATTGGCTATCAATCAATTAATTATGACTTGATTTATGGACTTCCGCTTCAAACTTTGGGTGGTCTAGACAAAACAATACAATCTGTATTGAGGCTAAAGCCAGATAGAATTGCATTTTATAGTTATGCTCATGTTCCATGGGTAAAACCCGGGCAACGCAAATATACAGAAGAAGAACTACCATCGGCAGAGATGAAAAAGAGTTTATATGAGATGGGGAGACGTAATCTGATTGCTGGCGGATATTCGGAGATAGGTATGGATCATTTTGCACTCAAAACTGATAGTTTATATAATGCCGAACTAAATGGCCAGTTACATAGGAATTTTATGGGCTATACTGAACAATTTAGTAAAGTCTTAATTGGATTAGGAGTTTCATCTATAAGTGATTGCTGGACGGCCTTTGCCCAAAATATAAAGAATGTTGAAGAATATATGGGTGTTGTTAACAAAGGAGAATTGCCAATTACAAAAGGCCACATTTTAAATGATACCGATCTCATAATTCGGAAACATATATTGAATCTGATGTGTAGAGGGTATACATCCTGGAAAAAACCAGAGGAAATGCATGATAAAGTATACGAAAGCATTAAAAGAATGAAATGGTTGGCCCAGGATGGCTTGGTAATGCTTTCAGACCATGATGTCCGTGTTACAGCATATGGAAAAAGATTTTTAAGGAATATATGTATGGCTTTTGATGCCAGACTCTGGGCAGATGAACCCAGTACTCAATTGTTTAGCTTAGCAGATTAATATAGTTTTATCTGCATTCTACTGCACTGGAATTTGGTTTTTGCGGACTTAAATAGGGGATGTCTAATTCGAATCCCCTTAATAAAAACCAGAAACCGAGAATTAGCATAGCATATGGAACAACTTTATTGAGCGATCTTCTAAAAGTAAAACCAGAAAAACCGACAATAATTGCCGCACCCAGCATTAATGGTATTGTTCCTACTCCAAACCAAAACATATAAATAACACCTTGTTGAATGCTCTCTGTATTTAGTGCTCCTGCTAATGCAAGATAAACGAACCCGCACGGCAACAGACCGTTTATCATTCCAATTATTAAGTGGTTTAATTTATGTTTAAAAGCATAGTTGAATAGCCTATTGAAAGGATCTAATATTCTTAAAGGAGTTTCTTTAAAAAAAGCAAACTTAAACAATCTTGAACATGCAGCTAATATGATCAGTACTCCGGTAAACACACTAATGCCTTGTTGAATCCCTGCCTGCCATATTTGTTTTCCAATTAAACCAACTAACGCGCCCAGCAAACAATACGAAATGAGGCGACCTAATTGATAAATTAATTTATTCCACAACAAATGGCCCCACCCAGAATGCCTTAATGGCACCGCAAAAGCTAATGGTCCACACATCCCAATGCAATGAAGGGAGCCTAATAATCCAATAAAAAATGCAAGCTTTTCATTACTCATGGCATTAAAACCTCCTGCTCATTTAAATATGTTTTCCCATTGTTTGCCTTCCATTGTACGATGAACTTCCAATGTCCTTTTGCCAGGTCTGTAGATTTCAGAATCACACTGCTGGTACTATCGGTCTTAAAATTCATCATCCTGTCCATGCTTTTTTTTGCTGTACGCATTATTTTTAAAGTGCCAGTAGCTTCTGTCTTAAATGTGATAGTCAGATTATTACCTAACAATTCTATATCAGGCGCTGCATTATCTTTTATTACCTGCTCTTTTTGTAGGTATTCGTCATTGTAGCTTAATCCTTTTTCATAATAATCGTTATCTACTAAAGCATCATTTTCACTACGGATCATCAGTACACCCAGAATTAAAATAAAAGCCATAAATGACAACATTCCAATAATTAATTTCGTTCCCCAATTCATATTCTTAATTGTTAGTAGGTGCTATAAATGTAGTTTCAAATCTATCTACTACTTTCTGTTCAGATTGCAGCTTGAAACTTATCTTAGTTTTATATTTTTTGATAATCCTTTGAGGTAGGATTACAAAAAAAGTTACTTTCGTACTACCTCCATAAGCAATAGCATCTGGTTTTTGGATATACTGAATGCTTGCATATTCATCATCAGGTATTATTTCAAATTCTACAATTTTATCTGTTTTGTTTACCATTTCTGCTGTATACAGATTGCTTACAGTTTGGTCTTTATCTCTAAGCTGATATAATGTTCCGCTTGCACGCAAAATGGTTGTTTGCACATCTGATCGTCTTATTATCATAAAGGATAGAATAATTGTCAGAATTGTAAGTACTGCACTGTATGCATATATTTTTTTGCTAATCCTAAAGCCGGTTTTTTCCTTGATCTCAGTTTCAGATTTGAAACCAATAAGTTTTAAAGGCCTATTGATTTTTGTCATAACCATATCGCAGGCATCTATGCATGCGGTGCAGTTAACGCACTCCAATTGAGTGCCATTTCTAATATCAATGCCTGTAGGGCAAACTTGAACGCATAATTTGCAATCAATACAATCTCCTGATTGAATATTCTGGCCCTTATTTATTTTTTTTCTGGGTTCACCACGCATATAGTCATATGCAACAATAATACTCTGGTTATCCAGTAGGACCCCCTGCAATCTGCCATAAGGACATACTACGGTACAAACCAGTTCCCTCATTCTCGAAAACACGAGATAAAATATTAATGAAAATAACCATATCGATATAAATCCAGAAAGATGATCTTTTACGGGTTCAGTAATAATGCTAATCAGTTTATTGGATCCTATCAAATAGGCAAGAAAAACATTTGATATCAAAAATGAGATACAGAAAAAAAGAAAATGCTTTAACGTCTTTTTAAAGATCTTATTGAAGGTTAATGGCGCTGCATCAAGTTTTCTTTGCTGATTGTGATCTCCTTCTATCCAGTTTTCTATTTTTCTGAATATCATTTCCAGAAATATGGTCTGCGGACAGGCCCATCCACAAAATACCCTACCAAATATTACTGTAAACAAAACAATGAATACTATAAAAATTAGAAGAGCAAAAGCAAACAGATAAAAATCCTGTGGCCAGAAAATAATCCCAAAAAAAACAAACTTTCTTTCCATTACGTTCAAAAGCACAAGTTGTTCACCGTTGAACTTCATAAATGGAGCGGAAACCAGTAATAAAAGGAAAAAGTAGCTAACTACAGAGCGGTATTTGTACAGTTTCCCTTTTATTATCTTCGGATAAATCCATTTTCTTTTCAGCCCATCATCAGTAAGTGTGGATACCTGATCTCTAAAATGTGCTGGTGTTTGTGACATTCTTATTTTTGTTTTACGCCTTGTGGTGCCTTTGCTCCGGCAGGGTTAGTGCCTTTTAGAGACATAATGTAACTGGCCAGGTCGGCAATCTGTTTAGGCTTAAGAGTTTTTTCCCATGCAATCATACCTTTATCAGGTACTCCATATTTAATGGTTTTAAAAATATTCTTAACAGTACCACCATGGATCCAAAAGTCATCAGTTAAGTTCGGCCCAACTAAGCCTTCTGCATGCTCCCCATGGCATGGAGCACAGGCAGTTTTAAAAAGTCCGGCTCCAGCAGTAAGAACCCCGGCATCTTTGGATTGCTCTACATTGTTCTCATTTATTTTATTCGCAGCGCTTCCCGGCTTTTGAAGAAAAGCAATTTTAGCATCTTCAGCTTGTCTTAACTCTATTGCATATTCTTCTTCCTGTAAATTACCTAAGCCAAATACGTGGTAGCTTAATAAATAAATAATGGCAAAAATGATTGTTCCATAGAATAGAACCATAAACCATGCAGGAGTAGGATTGTCGAGCTCAGCAATTCCATCAAATTGGTGTTCCATTACAATATCCTTTTCCTCGGCTATGGGCCTCAAACCCATTAATTTTAACCAGATAGATGGTTTTTTAGGGAGTGCCATTTCGGTTTTTTCAGCAGCAATACGTCTCAGCTTTTTTTCTTCAGGTGTTGCGAACCGAGTAGGGTTCAAGCTTTCATGAACATATACTTTAATTACCTTTAGAAGCAGTATTGATACTGCCAGGAGCAATACTGCGGTAATCAGTAAAGCCCAGATAAACATATCCGTCATTGTACATTATCTTTTAGAGGTAATTCACTCATATACTTAATCTTGTCCTTTTTCATTATCAAAAGCAATGCTGCCACCATAATGAAGAATAATAGAAATATACCAAGTGATGTTATTAAATACACCTGGCTACCATCTACCTGATTTAAAAATTGTTTAAAATCTTTTTTCTCAACAGGATACATGTTTGGAAACGACTGTTCAAATTTTACCGTTTGCACAGACTGCGTTTTAATATGGACATTATTTGCGTCAATGCTTCCACCGTTGCGCTGAATATTTTCCAATGCATGTTTAAAGCTTGTCTCATAA
>NZ_CAMLHF010000174.1 GCF_946479715.1 uncultured Pedobacter sp.
AGAAGTAGATCTGGAGGCTTTTTTTCTACTTCTTTCATTTGTAACCGGTCTAGAGGTTGTGCATTGGTAGAATCTATATAATCGAATTTTTGTTGAACATTGTCTACTTTCTACGTAAAAACGATGAGCTGGTTTTCAAAAGGCATCAGTTCAAACACATTTGAAACCGTAACGTTACCTTTAGGAAAATCTACACGTAAGCCTCCTTTTGTGGATGGCAATGCGAAATCAATATTCTGATCATATTTAAGTGCTTGTTCCAAAACAGCATCAGAAAAGAAATTGCTGAGCAAGCTTTCAGGTAAGGTATCGCTGCTTTTTTTAGACATCTGCGCTGCCGAATGACCAATTACCTGATTCATTTCAGCATCAAGCTGAGCTTTATAGGGCAAATAGGTTTTTATGATAGAGCTATCTACTGCAAGATCCTTATTAACATTGTATTCTGCACGATTGGCCTTCACCAGTTTGTATCCTGATGAACAGGAAGCCACTAAAAGGACAACTGATAGCGCTAAATAATTCCGGAATGATTTGATATGATCCATATTTATTTTGGTACAAAAGTACGGCAAACATTAGAATATGGTGTAAAAATATAGTGATAATAGTGTTAAATAACACAGCCTGTATCATGGTTTGATACAGGCTGTGTTATCTGATTCGTTTTACGCGCCTCCTCGTAATCCTGAAATAAATTCAGGATGACGAGGGGCAGGTGACTGGCTCCTACCCTACAAGTTCTTTGTAATCGATTCATCTAAAGGTTTAACTTTAGAACGGAAACGGTGTACCAGCTGACCTTTTTCATTGATCAGGAATTTTTCAAAGTTCCATTGAATATCACCTGTAAAATCAGGATTTTCCTGACTGGTTAAATACTTAAATAAAGGGCTTATATCGTCTCCTTTAACACTGCTTTTTTCTGACAACAAGAAAGTAACATTGTATTTTCCTGTACAAAATTCTTTGATTTCGCTATTTGTAGCCAATTCCTGACCCCCAAAATTTCCAGCCGGGAAACCTATCAAAACTACATTTTTACCATATTGTTTTTGCAGTTTTTCAAGATCTTCATACTGAGGTGTAAAACCACATTTAGAAGCTGTATTTACAATAAGGATCTTTTTACCCTTAAATTTTGACAGCTTAATTTCCTTACCATCAATGGTTTTAAAAGAAAAATCATAAACGCTTTTAGTTGGAGGCGTAAACAAAAGGCTTAACAGGATGAGTATTATATTCATGGTTTTAAGTTTTTTTATACTTACGAAGTTAAGCACAAAAAAATTAGATAATTATATTATTTAAGTAAAATGTTTAATAGGTGATCTACTATTTTAAGCGTGTTTTCAGCGTCTTTTAAGCGTCTTTCTACGTCTAAGAGTTGCTGTAATAATGTTTTAATTTCATTTTTTCTATGCTTAAAATAATGGATCAATATTATGATATTATTAAAATTTTTAAATAGCTTTATTATATGAATTAACATTAACCACTGTAAACCAACAGATTATGGCTAGATCAAAATTTGGAACCTTTGGTCCACTAGTAGGAAAAATGGGTAACATTATTTGTTACGTAAGGTTAGGACAACCTGTAACCAGAATGGCTTCGCATCCTTCAACAAAACCAAGGAGCGAAAAGCAATTGGCTGCAAGCAAAGCATTCAGCATTGTGTCTGCTTTTGTTACCCCAATTAATCCATTTTTAAATATGAGTATGGTGCAGGCAATAGCTAATACTCAAAAAGTTGCCAGAAACGAAGGCATGTCTATAAATCTAAGATTAGCAGTAGACGGCACTTATCCAAACCTGGAATTTAACTACAGCAAAGCGATTGTAGCTATTGGAAAGCTGGAACCGGCAACCAATCCAACAGTCAATGTAATCAACAACGATCCTTCTTTGAAAGTTAAACAGTTAAAATTTAGCTGGGAAGTTAATCCGGCTTGGAATAGTACCAGACGTAACGATCAAGTGATGATGCTTGCAGTAATGCCAGAAATAGAGCAGGTAAACTATGTTACCAGCGGAGCAAGAAGGCCAGCCGGAGAAGATATTCTGGAAATCCTGCCTTTCAAACTAATAAACGGAGTAAAAACCTACGCAACTTTTGCGGAAACTTACATTGTGTTTATTTCGGACGACAGAAAGAGTGTTTCCAACAGTATATATACCGGACGAGTTAACTTAATGCCCTAAAAGCAGCATTCCGGCCATTGCTCATTATCAGCTAAAACAGGTCATTTTTAAATAAATTTGTTAGAAAAATTAGATCGGATTTTGAAATTAGGCTTATTTATAGCTTTATTTGCAGAAAAACGTTCTGAATGGCGAAGAATTTACTAATAGTTGAGTCACCTGCGAAAGCGAAAACCATTGAAGGGTATTTAGGCAAAGATTTCCTTGTTAAATCTAGTTACGGTCACATTCGTGACTTAATTAAGGGGGATATGGGGATTGATATCTCTAATAATTTTGCCCAGACCTATGAAGTTCCATCAGATAAAAAACAGGTTGTTGCCGAATTAAGGAAACTAGCTAAGGAAGCCGAAATGGTATGGCTAGCATCCGATGAGGACCGCGAGGGAGAAGCTATTTCGTGGCACTTATACGAAACTTTAGGACTTAAAGAAGCCAAAACAAAACGTATTGTTTTTCATGAAATCACTAAGCCGGCTATATTAAAGGCCATAGAAACGCCGCGTACAATTGATTATAACCTTGTTCATGCACAACAAGCACGTCGTGTACTTGATAGATTAGTGGGTTTTGAACTTTCTCCGGTTTTATGGAAAAAAATTAAACCATCACTTTCTGCAGGTCGTGTACAATCTGTAGCGGTTCGTTTAATTGTAGACAGAGAACGAGAAGTAAATAAATTCAATGCTTCAGCAGCATTTAAAATAACAGCACAGTTTTCTACCGGTAAAGGCAAGGAAATTGTAAAAGCTGAACTCCCTCAGCGTTTTGAAAAAGAGGCAGATGCAGAACAGTTTTTAACAGACTGTATCAGCGCTGGTTTCTCGGTTGATAGTTTAGAAACAAAACCTGCAAAACGTAATCCGGCAGCTCCATTTACCACTTCTACCCTACAGCAAGAGGCATCCCGCAAACTGGGTTACTCAGTTTCAAGGACAATGCAAATTGCGCAAAGGCTGTATGAAAGTGGACGAATCACCTATATGCGTACCGATTCAGTGAATTTATCTGAAACCGCATTACAGGCTGCTGCAAGTGAAATCAGATCTGCTTATGGCGATAAATATCATCACTTAAGAGTATATAAAACCAAATCTGCAGGTGCGCAAGAGGCTCACGAGGCCATCCGCCCTACTTATTTTAATCATCATACTGTACCGGGCGACAGCTCTGAACAACGTTTATATGAGTTGATCTGGAAACGTGCCATCGCTTCGCAAATGAGTGAGGCTTTGTTTGAAAAAACAACGGCTCAGATCGGCATCAGCACTCGTAAAGAGAATTTGATTGCTGAGGGTGAGGTTTTGAAATTTGATGGTTTCTTAAAGGTTTACCTTGAATCTAGTGATGATGAGGATGTTGAGGATTCGGAAGGTAACAGCATGTTACCGCCATTGGTAAGAGGTCAGGAACTGACTTTAAAAGAGATGAATGCAACTGAGCGTTTCTCCAGACCACCGGCAAGATATACTGAGGCTAGTTTGGTTAAAAAACTGGAAGAGCTTGGTATCGGCAGGCCATCTACTTATGCGCCAACAATTTCGACCATCCAAAACCGCGGTTATGTGGTTAAGGAAGATCGTGATGGCCGTCAGCGTTCATTTAGTTCTATTGTGTTAAACAATGGTTCTGTTAAAAAACAGATTAAAACGGAAATAACAGGTGCCGAAAAAGGCAAGCTATTCCCTACAGATATAGGTGAAGTTGTTAATGACTTCCTGGTTGAACACTTTAAAGGAATCGTAGATTTTAACTTTACTGCCAACGTAGAAAAGGAATTTGATGAGATTGCACAGGGTTTACAGGAATGGACAAAAATGCTTCACTCCTTCTATACGCCTTTCCATATTGAGGTTGAAACTACTTTAGAAAACGCCGACAGAGCTAATGGTGAACGTTTATTGGGTATTGATCCGGTAAGTGGTAAAAATGTATATGCTAAGGTTGGCAAATTTGGCCCGCTGGTACAAATTGGTCAGAATGACGACGAAGAAAAACCTCGTTATGCGAGTTTATCTAAATCGCAATCTGTTGCAACGGTTACTTTAGAAAGTGCTTTAGAACAGTTTAAACTGCCTTTCCAGCTTGAAGATTATGAAGGTAAAGAAGTTTCTGTTGGTGTAGGTCGTTTCGGTCCGTATGTTAAATGGGGCGATGCTTACATCTCTGTTCCTAAAAACGAAGATCCTTTATCTATAGATAGAGATCGTGCAATAGAAATTATTGGCGAAAAAATTACTGCCGATGCTCCTGTTGCTCATTATCAGAACTTACCGGTTACCAAAGGAAAAGGCAGATTTGGTCCGTTTATTAAATGGAACGATTTGTTTATCAATGTGCCTAAAGCTTATAATTTTGACAACCTTAGACAATCAGACATTGAAGAACTGATTGGCAAAAAAATAGAAAAAGAAGCTAACAGGTTTATACAGCAATGGGCTGAAGAAAAAATTGCGATAGAAAATGGCAGATGGGGTCCGTTTATCCGTTTTGGTAAAGAGATGCTTAAACTACGTAAAAACCCGGCTACTAATGATAAATATACTCAAGAGGAATTGGAAGTAGTTTCTTTAGATGAGGTTAAAAAATTGATAGTTGAGCAAGTGCCTAATGCTTTTGAACCTAAAACCAAGAAAGCAGCAGCAAAGAAAACTGGTACGACGGTAAAGAAAACAGCTGCTAAAGCACCTGCAAAGAAGAAAGCAGTAGCAAAGAAGTAGCAGTTAAGAAGTAATAGCATTGAAGAATTATTAACCGTCATCTCGAACATCTTGAGAGACCTCTTGAACTATATCTGAACAAGAGATCTCTCACGATGTTCGAGATGACGATTCGCTTAGAGACGTTTTGCTCAAAGACGATTGGCATAAGACGATTTGCATAAAAACGTCTTGCATAAAGACAACGATTCGTATAAATTCGCAAAGGATAGCCCAATAGTACATTTAATATGAAAAAAGACCTTCCTGAAAATATAGTTGAAGATGTTGCAATGGCCGTAGTGCTAATAAACGAAAGTCCGGAAGTAAAAAACTGGACTGTTTACCTTATCAACCTTAAAGATATCCCTCTTGACAACGTACTAATCAGCTCTAAGGGTTACGGAGAAAAAGATGGTAAACTGGTAAAAACATCTGTACTAAGGCATTTCCTCGGCGATATTAAAGCTAAATCCTTTGCAGGCGTAGAAGCTATCGATACCGAAGTATTTGGCTTAACAAACGAGTATTGGTTAAGCTATTATATCAATGGGGTCATCTACGATAAAAAGTTTATTTTCCTTCCTGAAAGTATTGTAGATGAAAACCTAATCCGTGTTCCTCTGGTTAATATGCCAGGTGTAATGATTAAGTAGCTACCTACAAGTGTTCCCACAACATTTTTCTCTTGTGGATAACAATTATTTTCGTTTCCGATGATTTTTGTTGATTTTCGTACACATCTTATTATGAAATATCTTTGTTATGGAATCATCTCGCTCTTCCTTTTTCCAAAGGAATAAAAAACCCATCGTTATTAGTTCTATTGTTGTTGTGCTGCTTGGCATTGCATCTATCTTCTTTTTTAAAAAAGAAAAACCTAAGGACTACAACCAAAAATATTCTAAATATATAGAAGCTTACACCTCCGGAACCATCTCTAAGAAGAGTTTTATCAGGGTTCATCTGGCAAGTGAAGTAAAAACAATGAGTGATGTTGGCGTGGCCGATACCCGTGATTTGTTCAGCTTCTCTCCTTCTGTAAAAGGAAAAGCCTACTGGATCGATGCGCAAACAGTCGAATTCAGACCTGATGAGCCTTTAAAATCAGGCGAAACCTATGAGGCCAATTTCGATTTAAGTAAGGTTACCGAAACAGAAAAAGACCTTGAAGAATTTGAGTTCGGATTTAGGGTAATTAAACCCGGCATGAATTTAACTCAGGATGGTTTGGTGTCGCAAAACAACACTTCCCTGGATTATATGAAGCTTAAGGGCGAGATTACTACCGCTGATCAGGAAGACCCAAAGGCAATTGAAAAAGCATTAACCCTTAACTTTCCACAAACTTTAAAAGTTAAATGGCAGCATAATCCGGAGAAAAACACTTCTGCCTTTACTATAGATAGCATTAAAAAAGTTGGTCAGGACACAAAACTAACCTTAAAATGGTCTGGTGAGGCCATTAATGCCGACAGCAAAGGCGAACAAACTGTTGCTGTTCCTGCCAAAGGCGTATTTAAAGTACTGGACATGAAGGCAGTACAAGACCTCGAAGATTATGCACTAGTACAGCTTTCTGAGCCTGTAGGCGTAGCTCAGGATCTGGCCGGTTTAATTTCTTTAAGCGGTTTGTCTGATTTAAGGTTTACCATCGATGGCAGTCAGGTAAAGGTTTATTCGGCCCTGGCTTTAGAAGGCAATTATTCTTTTACAATAAACTCCGGTATCGAAAATATCAATGGGAAGAAACTTGGAGCAGGAAAAACTGCCAATATCGTTTTTGAAAACAAACTGCCTTCGGTTGTTATTGCAGGCAGTGGTACCATACTTCCAAATTCCGGTAAATTGGTATTGCCTTTCGAAGCAACCAATTTAAAGGCGGTTGATGTTACAGTTATCAAGATCTATGAAAATAACATCCCTCAGTTTTTCCAAACCAACAGCTATAAAGATGGAGGTGAAATTCGTCGCGTTGGTAAACCTGTGGTACAAAAAACAATTCGTTTAGATGAAGATAAAGCGCTTAATCTGCATAAAAAGAACCGTTTTACCCTGGATCTTGATAAGCTGATTAAAACTGAACCTGGTGCCATGTATCGCATAACCATCGGTTTCAGAAATGAGTACAATGTATTTAAGTGTGCTGAAGTAACCAATGATGATGAAACTTCTGATGAAGATGGCTATCGTGGTTATGGCGAAAAGATTGATGAAGACGATGAGTTCTGGGAGCGTTACAACAGTTACTATCCAAATAATTACAGGTGGGAAGATCGTGATAACCCTTGCACCCCATCCTATTATACCAATGATAAATGGGCCAGCAGAAACGTAATGGCATCTAACATTGGTATTATTGCCAAACGCGGCAACGACAACAGTATGCTTGTTGTAACCACAGATCTGCTCACTGCTAAACCAATGAGCGGTGTTACCTTAGAACTACTGGATTACCAGCGTCAGATCATCCACACGGTTAAAACCGATGGCGATGGTATGGCTACCTTTGATCTGAAAAGAAAACCTTTCTTATTGATCGCTAAAAATGGCGATGAGCGAGGCTACCTGAAAATGGATGATGGCAGTTCACTTCCATTAAGTCGCTTTGATGTTGGTGGTGATGTGGTACAGAACGGATTGAAAGGTTACATTTATGGAGAACGCGGTGTTTGGAGACCTGGCGATTCTATATTCGTATCCTTTATTCTTGAAGATAAATTAAAGAAACTTCCAGGCGGATATCCGGTTACTTTTGAATTATATAACCCTCAGGGACAATTAATTAAAAGGATCATCAATGGTAAACCATTAAATGGATTCTATGCATTTAAAACGGCTACGGAAAATACTGCCCCTACCGGAAACTGGTTGGCTAAGGTAAAAGCAGGCGGTGCAGTTTTCAGCAAAACCATTAAGGTTGAAACCGTTATGCCTAACAGGCTCAAGATAAATTTCAATATCGGTAACGCTACTTATTTAGGTGTTGGTGGTGCTTCATCAGCTACACTTTCGGCAAACTGGCTGTTTGGTTCCGTTGGTAAAAACCTTAAGGCCAAGGTTGATGTGAACCTGAACACGATGAAAACTACTTTTAAAGGTTTTGATGAGTATACTTTTGACAATCCTACTGTAGTGTTCCAATCGCAGGTAAAAACCATATTCGAAGGCACACTAAATGAGAATGGAGCTGCCGTTGTAAATACCAGTTTAAATGAAAACAATACTGCTCCGGGCATGCTTAAAGCAAACTTTACCACTAAGGTGTTTGAAGCAGGTGGTAATTTCAGTATCGATAACTTTAGCATCCCTTACCATGTTTACAACAACTATTATGGTATTAAAACCCCTGATGGTGAGAAGCTAAGCGGAATGCTGGTAACTGGCAAAGATCATAAAGTAAATATTGTTAACGTAGACAGGAACGGCAAACTGGTACAGGGTGGCAAAACTGTTGAGGTTGAGCTGTACAAGGTACAATGGCGCTGGTGGTGGGATCAGGACGATCAGAATTCCTATGCTAACTTTACTCAAAACTCTTATAATAAACTTGTTAAAAAAGAAAGCATCACTTTATCAGGTGGTAAAGGAAGCTGGAATTTAAGAATAGATGAGCCGGAATGGGGTCGCTATCTGATTTTGGTACGCGATGTAAATGGCGGACACGTAACCGGTAAATCTGTATATGTCGACTGGCCGGGTTGGGCACAGCGTGAACAGGCCAATAACCCTACCGAGGCTTCTATGCTGTCTTTTACAGCCAATAAAACCAAGTTTAATGTTGGCGAAGATGTGGTGTTAACCATTCCATCGGGTAAAGGCGGTAGAGCTTTAATCTCTATAGAAAACGGCAGCAGGGTATTAAAAACCTTCTGGACAGAAACTAAAGCAGGCCAAACACAGTTTACATTTAAAGCCGAAAAGAACATGGCTCCTAACGTATTTGCTGTGGTTAGTTTGCTTCAGCCACATGCGCAAACGGTAAATGACTTACCTATAAGGATGTATGGAGCTATTCCATTGCTTATTGAAGATCCTGAAACGATCTTGAAACCGGTAATTAAAATGGCCGACAAGATTAAGCCTGAAACAGAAAACAGCATTACTGTTGCGGAGCAAAATGGTAAGGCCATGACCTATACAATTGCCATTGTAGATGAAGGTTTGCTTGACCTGACCCGATTTAAAACCCCTGATCCTCATAGCGCATTTTATGCCCGCGAAGGTTTGGGTGTTAAAACATGGGATCTGTTCGATTATGTACTTGGTGCATGGGGCGGTAATCTGGAACGTATTTTAAGTATTGGTGGTGATGGCAGCATCAACAAAAATCTGAATCCGGCAAAAGCCAACAGGTTTGTTCCTGTGGTAAAATACCTTGGTCCTTTTGCATTGGGAAAAGGCGAAAGCAAAACCCATAAGTTTACGCTTCCGCAATATATTGGCGCGGTAAGAGCAATGGTGGTTGCCGGACAAGATGGTGCTTATGGATTTGCAGAGAAATCTGTGCAGGTTAAAAAACCTTTAATGCTGCTGGCTACTTTACCGCGTGTTATTGGTCCGGGCGAAAGCTTTACTTTACCTGCAACCGTATTTGCTACAGAAAACAACCTTAAAAACGTAACGGTACAACTACAGGCACAGAATTTACAGGTAATTGGTAATAAAACACAACAGCTTGGATTTAAACAACCAGGCGAACAAATGGCATATTTCGAAATCAAGGCTCCTGAGGTTACAGGTATTGCCAAGGTTAAGATCATTGCCCAAAGCGGTGCCGAGAAGGCTGTTTATGATGTAGAGATGGACATCCGTAACCCTAATCCGTTTGTTACCAATGTGGTATCAGCGGTAGTTGAACCTGGTGCCAACTGGTCGTTAAACTATGCGCCTATTGGTATGGCTGGTACAAATTCGGGGGCTATTGAACTTTCATCTATACCTCCTATCAACCTTAAAAAACGCTTAAGTTACCTGATGCAATATCCACATGGCTGTGTAGAGCAAACTACATCCGGTGTATTCCCTCAGTTGTTCCTTAATCAATTAACTGCTTTAAATGAGCAGCAAAAGGCTAATACAGAGCGAAACATAAAAGCGGGTATTAACAGGTTAAAAGGCTTCCAGACTACTGATGGTGGCTTGAGTTACTGGCCAGGCGAAGGTACGTCTGACGAGTGGGGAACCAATTATGCAGGCCATTTCCTTGTGGAATCGCAAAATGCAGGTTATACCCTCCCGGTAGGAATGATTGATGAACTTGTTCGCTATTTAAAAACTAAAGCGAATAACTGGGCACCGAATAGCAGTAATTTTTATGGTGGTGATCTTTCTCAATCCTACAGATTATATGTGCTTGCCTTGGCTAAGAGACCGGAAATAGCAGCAATGAACAGGTTAAGGGCATTTGAGTACCTTTCTGTTAGTGCTAAATGGCGTTTAGCTGCAGCATATAAACTTGCCGGACAAGCAGATGCAGCCAATAAACTGATAAAAGATTTACCTACTGAAATAAAACCTTACAATCAGCTTGGTGGCACTTATGGTTCTGATTTAAGAGATGAGGCCATGATACTGGAAACACTAACCCTATTGGGCCGTAAAGGTACAGCAGCGCAGTTATTGCAGTCGGTAGCAGCCAGATTAGGTAAAGATGATTGGTACAGTACGCAAACTACTGCTTACAGTTTATTAGGTATCGCTAAGTTCTGCGGTGTAAACTCATCGTCAAATAACCTTAAATACAGTTATACTATTGATGGTAAAAAAGGCAATACCAATTCAAACCAGTACATTGTGAGTACGCCATTAGCGTTTAAAGGAAATGTGGCTGTTACCAATACCAGCGACAGGGTGTTATTTGCACGGTTAATTTTACAAGGACAACCTTCGGCCGGACAAAATAATTTCCAACCGAACAACCCTGATATGTTAGACATGAGTATCAGCTATAAGCTTCTTAATGGCAAGGTACTCGATCCTGTTACTTTGAAACAAGGCACAGACTTTTATGCTGAAGTTGTTGTTAAAAATCCGGGTAAAAGCGGATATTATGAGCAAATGGCACTTACACAGATCTTCCCATCGGGATGGGAAATCATTAATACCCGCGTAAATGACAATGAAAGCATCATTGCTTCATCGCCATATACTTACAGGGATATTAGAGATGATCGTGTGTTTACATATTTTAATCTGCGTGAGAATGAAACGGTTGTTTATAAAGTGCTTTTGAATGCATCTTATATTGGCAGGTATTATTTATCGGCTGTGCAGTGCGAAGCAATGTATAACAATAACATTAGTGCAACAGAAGCAGGAAAATGGGTGCAGGTTATTAAATAAGTGAGTAGGCATACAGTAACCGGAATTCCGTCATCTCGACAAAGGAGAGATCTCTTGAATAACAACAAGAGATCCTTCGCTGTGCTCTGGATGACGGACCTTGTTTTCTTCATTTTATTACTCATATTCCTGTTTTCTTTACCTTCAAAGCTTTTTGTGAGCCCTACCTCTTATGTTGTAGAAGCTTCAAACGGTGATTTACTAAGCGCTTCTATTGCCAAGGATGGTCAATGGCGCTTCCCTGTAGCCGACACCATACCAGAGAAATTTGCACAATGTCTGGTCGCTTTTGAAGATAAACGTTTCTATCACCATCCCGGTGTAGACCCCATTGCTATGGCCAGAGCTATGCGCCAAAACTTTAAAGCCAAAAGTGTAGTAAGTGGTGGAAGCACAATAAGCATGCAGGTTATCAGACTATCCAGACGCGAAAGCAGAACGGTTTGGCAAAAGCTAATAGAGGTTATACTGGCTATCAGATTAGAAGCCAGCTATTCAAAAAAAGAAAGTTTAAAGCTTTACGCCGGCAACGCTCCCTTTGGAAGTAACGTAGTGGGTTTAGA
>NZ_CAMLHF010000175.1 GCF_946479715.1 uncultured Pedobacter sp.
ATAATCATGGGATTTCTCCTATCGTCGGAGATGACAGCACGTGCTTTAGCAGTAGACTGTAGGCAAAGAGCGACCGCCATAGGGCGGCCGCTTTAAGAAGAACGCATGTTACTTTTTAAACCATTGCTTTATCTTTTTAGAATTTCTATCGGCAACTAAATACATACATGGAACCAATACCAGGGTTAAGAAAGTGGCAAAACTTAAACCGAAGATAATGGTCCATGATAGTGGGCCCCAGAACGCTACGTTATCACCTCCAAAATAAAGGTGTGGGTTAAACTCAGTAAATAAAGTCACGAAATCAAGATTCAAACCTACTGCCAGCGGGATAAGCCCAAGCATAGTTGCGGTAGCGGTAAGCAATACCGGGGTCATCCGGGTACGGCCTGCTTCGATAACGGCCTCTCTTACTTCCATCCCCTGACTAACCATCAGGTCGGCAAATTCGACCAGCAAAATCCCGTTCCGGACTACAATTCCCGCCAGGGCGACAATTCCCAATCCCGTCATTACAATAGACAACTCCATTCCGAAGATGGTAACACCCAGTAATACCCCGATGATACTAAACAGGATCTCACTTAAAATAACAATCGGTTTACTAATGGAATTAAACTGTAGTACCAGGATAATGAGGATAATGAACAAAGCGCTGACTAAGGCTGTGCCTAAAAACGCAGCTGTTTCCATTTGCTCTTCCTGTTCACCGGCCATTTTTATTTCAATTCCGGCAGGTGCTTTAAATTCATTTATCTCCCGCTGAATATTAGCCACAACCTCATTCGCATTGTACTCTGAAAGCACGTTTGAGGAAAGAATTATGATCCTTTTTTGTTGCTTGCGTTTGATGCCACCATAAGTATTGATATAATCTATATTTGCAAAAGATGATATAGGTACTTGCCTGATAACACCGTTCATTGCCATATCGCGGTAGGTCACTTTCATGTTTCGTAAGGCTTCGAGGTTGTTCCTTTGATCTTCCCGTGCCCGAACATTGATCTCATAGTCTTCATTAATATCCCTGTATTTGGAAACTTCCTTACCGTAAAGTGCAGTACGCAATGCCATACCAACCTGACCGGTTGAGATTCCTTCGCGATTAGCCCGTTCCCGATCGATATCAAAAATGATTTCGGGCTTATTATTTTGAAAATCAGACTTAATCTCTTCTACTCCCGCAATTTGTCGGCTATCCAGGTATTTTTTTAAGCGATCGGAAGTCACCGCAATGGAATCCAGGTCATCACCTGTAATTTCTATACTGATTGGTTTTGCTGTTGGCGGGCCTCCCTGTTCCTGAGCAACCGAGATTTGTGCACCAGGAATCCCTTTTACGGCCTCACGGATCTTGCCGAGGTAATTTACGGTGCGCTCTCCTGTTCTTTTGCCATAGGCCACAAAGGCTACCGTAACTTTCCCTTTGTTGGTATACTCGCCCTGGTCTTCGCCTTGCGGATCGGTTACCCCTACGGTTACATTGGAGATAATGGAGGACACATCAGGGTTTTTTCGGCCGACTACCTTTTCTACCCGCTGCTCAACCTTTTCGACTATTTTATTGGTATAAGCCTGATCTGTACCAACCGGCAACTCTATATAGACGTATACAAAGTTTGGGTCGGCAGTCGGGAAAAACACCACTCTTGGCGGTACAATATTTACCAGGATCATGGTAAAGAAAAACAATGCTACCGTACTCCAGATCATGGTACGCGGGCGTTTAAGCGCCCAGGTAAGTAAGCTATGGTACTTATTTATTGCTTTTGGCCATACTACCGTCTGGAATTTCTTGATCACCCCTGTTAAGAAGAAGTGATTTAGCAGGTATAACAAGGCCAGCAGTATGATGAAGTTACCGAATCCAAAATTTATGAGGTAGCCCAATAAGGCCATTCCGGCAAATACGAGCAGTGTCCGTTTTACCTTTGTGTCAAACCTTGGCTTTTGGTCTTCATGATCATCATGCGGTTTCATAAAGTCGACCGCAAAAACCGGATTAATAATGTAAGCTACCACCAATGAAGCAGAAAGCGTTACAATAAGTGTAACCGGGAGAAAATACATGAACTCACCAATGATTCCGGGCCAGAACAGCAATGGAAAGAACGGTGCAAGGGTGGTTAAAGTTCCGGATAATACGGGCATAAAAACCTCGCCGGTGGCCGTTTTAGCAGCTTGTACAATAGGCACCTTTCCGTTATCAAAAATCCGGTGCGTATTCTCGACCACCACAATGGCATCATCTACCACAATACCTAATCCGAGCAGGAAGGAGAACAGCACCATCATGTTCATGGTGAAATTAAAGTCGAACACTCCCCCGAGGACGGGCATGGAGAGAAAGGCAATGAACATGGACAGCGGAACGGACAAGGCGACAAACAGCGCATTTGTAACGCCCATAAAGAACATCAGGATCAGGGTAACCAGGATAAAACCGATGATGATGGTATTGATCAGGTCATGCAGGGTAATTCTGGTCTGATCAGATTGATCACCGGTAATGGTGATATCCAGTTTAGAAGGCAGTAAAGTACCCTTCATTTCCTTTAGCATGGCATTGATCTTATCGGATGCCTCGATCAGGTTTTCGCCACTGCGTTTGCGTACATTTAAGGTAATTACATTTTTTCCGTATAGGCGCGCATAGCTGTTTTGCTCTTTAAATGAGTCTTTCACTTCGGCAATATCCTTTAAGTAAACGGAACCTCCTGCCTGTGATTTGACGATCATATTGCCTAATTCCTCGGCATTTACGAATTCCTTTTTGACATTTAAGGTACGCTGCATCCCATCCATTTTTACTGAACCTCCTGATATGGTCAGGTTTTCGGCTTTTACTGAATTTCCGATATCGTCAAATGAGATTTGTGCAGACTCCATTTTACGGAGGTCTACATTGATCTGAATCTCTGGTTCAAGAGCACCCACGATATCTACTCCGGCGATTTCTTTCAGTCCCTCTACCCTGTCTTCAATATCATCGGCATACTCTTTTAGTTTTTTCAGGTCATAATCGCCTGAAATGTTGATGTACATAATAGGGAGATCTGAGAGGTTGATGTCCATAATTACAGGATCATCGGGCAAATCTGACGGGAGGTCGGTTTTTGCCTTATCAACAGCATCCTTAACCCGCTGTTTTGCATCTTTGATATCGACCCCGGTATTAAACTCTGCAGTGATAAACGAGAAGTCCTGAAAGGAGTTGGAGGTGATCTTTTTTAACCCAAGTGTACCCCTTATTTCCTTTTCGAGCTGCTTTGTAATCAGGTTCTCCATATTTGCAGGCGAGGTTCCCGGATATATGGTTTGCACGAATATTTTAGGAATTACGACTTCCGGAAAATTCTCTTTTGGCAAACTGTTGTAGGAAAAATACCCGGCCAGAATCAGGATACATGTAAACACATATATCGCTGTGCGGTTATCTATAGCCCAACTGGATGGGCCGAATTCTTTATTGACGTCTTTCATATTTTATAGTTTTACGGAATCGCCATCATTCAGATCCTGGAACCCTGTGGTAATCACTTTATCGCCGGATTTTAATCCTGTTAAGACCTCGGCCTGGCTATTGGATATTTTTCCTGTTTTGATATCTGTTTTTTTGGCTTTGCCGTTTATAGCTACAAAAACATATTCGCCTGCTTCGGACTTTTGAATGGCATTGACCGGTACCGTTAGTGCCTTATCATTTTTATAGTCTATGATTTTTAGGATGGCCAGCATATTTGGTCTGTACTTTTTACTGGAAGGCAGCTTAACCTCGACATTAAAGCCCCTTGATATCGGATCAATAACTTTGGCAGCAAATGAGATTTTAGTGTGCAGGTTCTCTGGCACATCGGGCAAGGATACCTCAACCTCATCTCCCTGGTTTACCCTGGCGGCATAGTTCTCTGAAACCAGGGCTTTCACTTTTAGGCGGCTTGCGTTAACAACCCGGATGCCTGTAGGCGTTCCTGGCGCAACGGATTGCCCTAGCTTAAGCTCCATGGCATCAACAGTGCCAGAAACAGGACTCTTTATTTTATTCATTGCTGCCTGAGATTGTAAGCCCGACAATTGTTTTTGAAGTCCTTCCTTTTTGCTTTTTTCTGTGAGGTATTGAACCTCGGTACCGATTTTTTGATCCCAAAGGTTTTTCTGACGGTTGAAAACGGTGGTGGCCAGATCCAGCTGTGTTTGTAATTGTGCGATATTTTGGCGCAGCACTTTATCATCAATCTGTGCGAGTACCTGACCGCGGCTCACGGTTTGTCCGACTTTAACATAAATTGCCGTTACTGCCCCCGGAGATTCAGGGGTGATCTCGACATTGTCTTCCGCATCTACCTTACCCTGAACCTCAACAAAGTTCCGGAATTCGGTTTCCTTAAGTTCAGTAGCAGTTACATCTTTAGTATCTGCCTGACTTTTATTCTGACCAAGCTCTTTCTCGATCTGTTCAATTTTTCCGTTAAGTGCAGTACGATCTTTTTTGAGTTGTTCAAGCTCTGCTTTTTTGTCCTTAGGTTTTTCTGATGATCCGCAGGAAGCCAGAAAGAGAACTAATGCGATGCTATATATTGTTTTCATGAGTTTATGTTGCTTGGTTAATAGTTAATTTTTCCTGTGGCTTTATCCAGATCCACTTTATTGATGAGCAGGTTATATAAAGCGGTGATGTAATTGTTTTGCGCTTCCTTTTGAGAGGTTTCTGCAGTAGTAACTTCCAGACTGGAGCCTATTCCCTGTTCATATTTGATTCGGGTAACCCTAAGGATCTCTTCGGCAAGCTTTAAATTCCTTTCCTGATTTTCCAATGAACGCTGGCTATTGGCGTATAGCTTTTGATTGGTGGAGATTTCATTGACGATTCCATTCTTAAGGTCCTGCATCTGATTTTCAGTTTGCTTTACCACAAGTTTGGCATTTCGCAACTGATAAATCCGCTGGCCCCCGTTGATCAGGTTCCATGAAAGGGTAAGGCCAATTACCGATGTAGGGTAGTTCTGGTCGTACAGGTTTGAGAAGTTATCGGACTGAAAACTTTTGGTAGCGCCCGCAAAGCCCTTTAGTGTAGGCAGGAAAGTACTTTTGTACCTTTTCACATCGAGCAGGTTTAACTTTTTCTGCGTTTCTAAAAGGGAATACTCGATTCTTGCCTTGTAGGCAGAGGTATCGGCTACTACAGCGGAAACAGGTTGTGCGCGTATCTCACTGATCTTGTCGACAGGCTCAAGTGTAGCCGTTACAGGCATGCCCATCTGAAACTTAAGCAGATCAATATTAATAGACAATGAGCGGGTAGCATTTTCACGTTCTGTTTCGAGGTTATTCTTTAACACCAGCAGCCGGTCGGCATCAATTTTTTCTGCAAAACCGTTTTTAAACATGGCCTCTGTATCGTTAAAGGATTTGGTGAGCTGTACCAAATTGGCATCTATAAGTGTTAACTGTTCCTTATTGACCAATACCGAATAGTAGGCTTTTGTAACGGCAACTACGGTTTCAATTTTAGTTCTTGTGCTGGTTCTGACAGACAATTCCTTATAGGTTTTTGAAGCCTGCAGGCCTACAATATAAGTTCCATCGAAAAGGAGCTGATTTAGCTCTATTCCTGCTGAAGAATTATACTTTACACCGAACTTAACCGGAATTTGTGTGCCCGGCTGACCAAAGAACTCGCCCGGAAGCAAACTTGTTGGCACTTTAAGGTAATCCTGAAAGTTAAAAGTAGTGGAGACTTGCGGGAGGCCTGTGCCCACGGTTTTTTTAACATCATTTTTAGCTATTTCTTCATCAATCTGTGCGTTTAGTACAGCCGATTGGTGGTTTAGCGCATAATCTATGGCCTCCTTTAAGCTGAACTTATAATTCAGGGAATCAGTTACCTGAGCCTGAACTATCCCGCTGGCAAAAAAGAGGAGTAGTATTATGAGATAGATTTTGGTTTTCATAGGTATTATCGCTTATAGGATTAATTGCTTTTCTTTATTGAGGTAATGCCCGGTTAATGAACCGGGGTATTCCATTAATTCGGCAGGGGTTCCTGTAAAAATGATCTCCCCTCCTTTTCTGCCACCTTCCGGACCCATGTCAATGATCCAGTCGGCATTTTTGATTACATCCAGGTTGTGTTCAATTACGATTACGGAATTCCCGATATCAACCAGGTGATTCATGATTTCGAGCAAATGCGCTACATCGGACATGTGTAATCCGGTGGTTGGCTCATCCAAGACGTAAATACTGCCTCTTTTGTGCAGGTTACTGGCTAGTTTTATCCGCTGGCATTCGCCTCCGGAAAGCGTACTAAGGGGCTGCCCGAGGGTTAAATAATCGAGTCCTACATCCAGTATGGCCTCTATTTTGCGTTTCAATTCTTTCTTATCAAAAAAATCTACGGCTTCCTGCACGGTCATGGCCAGCACCTGGCTAATCGATTTGCCATTTAATTTATAGGCCAGCACTTCTTCTCTAAAGCGCTTGCCATTGCATATTTCGCATTCGGTTTTTACCGGCTCCAGAAAAGCAAGGTCTGTATAGATAAAGCCGAGGCCCTGACAGTTGGGGCATGCGCCTTTTGAATTAAAACTAAACAAGGAAGCGCTTACTCCATTTTGCTGGGCAAAGAGCCGGCGGATCTCGTCCATAATGCCAGTGTAAGTAGCAGGATTAGATCGAATTGAAGTGCTAACGGCAGTCTGATCAATGACAATTGCTTCGGGATATTGCTTTATAAATTCATGGTTAATGAGTGAGCTTTTACCAGATCCGGCTACTCCTGTTACCACGGTAAAAACCCCTGTTGGAATAGCTACAGTTAAGTTTTTAAGGTTATGCAGTTTTGCGTTATGTACGGTAAGGGCCCCTTTTGAGTCGCGATAGGAGGATTTTGCATAGTGCTGACGGTTCATGTAGTTACCCGTTAGGGTGTCTGATTTCAACAACCCCTCTACTGTTCCCTGGTATACGATTTCGCCTCCATGGGTTCCGGCATGAGGGCCGACATCAACCACATGGTCGGCAATCCGGATCACTTCCGGGTCGTGCTCTACCACAAGAATGGTATTGCCTTTATCGCGAAGCTGCAATAAAAGTTCATTTAAACGGTGCACATCATGCTGATGCAGTCCTACACTCGGCTCATCGAAAATATAGATCATATCGGTAAGGCTGCTGCCAAGGTGCCTCACCATTTTAATGCGCTGAGATTCTCCGCCTGAAAGGCTAGCTGTTTCTCTGTCGAGGCTCAGGTACTCCAGACCTATATCTATCAGGTGTTGCAAACGCATCATTAATGCGGAAGTCATGGTTTCGGCTATAGGATCCTCTATTTTGGCAATGATCTTAATGAGCTCATCGACCTCAAGATTGGTAAGCTGAGCGATATTGTATCCGTTTATTCTGCAGCTTAATGCGGCCTGACTTAACCGTGTTCCTTTACATAATGGGCATGGAGCAAAAAGTATAAACCTTTCCAGGGTGCCCCGCATGGATTCGGACAGGATACTGGTATCCCGCTTGATGTACATGCGGTTAAACTTATCAACCAGTCCTTCAAAATTGACATTGAGTGGCACATTGTCCTTTTTAACCTGAAACTTCTTACTTTTCCCGTGCAGCAGTGTTTGCCACTCCTCTTCTGTATAATCTTTAAGTTTCTTATCGTTATCAAAAAACCCGGAATAGGCATAGGAGTTAAAATACCAGCTGCCTACGGAGAACACCGGAAATAAGATTGCCCCCTCGTTAAGCGATTTAGATTTATCGAGAAATTTATCCAGGTTCAGCTTTACCGTTTCTCCCAGGCCATTGCACTCGGGGCACATTCCGGTAGGATCGTTAAAAGAGAAAGCATTTGAATAGCCGATAAAAGGCTTGCCCACTCTTGAAAACAAGAGGCGCAGGATGGAATAAATATCTGTGATTGTACCTACTGTAGATCTGGAATTACCCCCCAGGCGTTTCTGATCGATCACAATTGCAGTAGAAAGGTTACTTATAGAATCGGCATCAGGCTGGCTATGTTTTGGTAAGCGGTTTCGTATAAAAGTGGAGAAGGTTTCGTTGAGCTGCCTTTGGGCCTCGGCCCCGATGGTATCAAAAACAATAGAGGACTTGCCGGAGCCAGATACTCCGGTGAATACCGTAATTTTTCTTTTTGGAATCCGCAGCGAAATATTTTTGAGGTTATTTTCGCGGGCACCTTTGATCTCTATAAATTCTTGCTTCATCGGGATTTCGAATTATAGGTAAACGGGTTAATTATTTGGTTTATCAAAATTGGTCTAAAATGCGTTTTGCCTACCCCTTCTGAAAGGAGAATAAACCATGCGAAAAGGAATAATTTCCTGACTCCTTCTTTTAAAAAGTAAAATTTAACTAAATTCGTTCTAGTGAAGCGCCTTTAACATCATCTCCTAACCCTATGAACGACAATGAATTAAAAGCACCCCTTCTTACAGATCTCTCAGAAACCTGCGAGTTGCACTATACTGACGAATTAGGTGCATCGGGCTATATGAACATCAGTGAAATAAAAATTGATGGCGCAGATATTTTTGCCGCGAGCTGCAAACAGGAGCATGAAATTACCATGCGGGAGCAAACAGAAACGCCTACTCTAAACATGTATTTTTCGTTACAAGGACAAAGTGCGGCATGGGAAGCGCAAAGCAAGGACAGGTATGTGCTGAATGACAATGAGCACGTGATTTCGTTTATGCCAAGTTTTGATGGGTATTATGCATTGAGCAGTCCGGAGATCAAGAGTTTTGGCATTTCGCTGTATGAACCCTTCTTTCGCAGGCTATTTGCGACGGATATGGATTGTTTAAAGCGGTTCTGGGATAAAGTGGATGCCGGGAAGATGGCAGAAATTTCGAAACATGCCTTGCCGGTAACCGCTAAACAGCAGCTGCTGATTAATGAAATGCAGCAATGTGTTTATTCAGGACATATGAAACAGTTGTTTTTTGAATCTAAAATTATTGAGCTTTTTCTACTCCAGGCGGAACAGGCGGATAGTTTAGATGGGCAGAAACCCATTAAAATAGAACGTCATAATGTAGATAAGCTGCATGCTGCAAAACAGTTTGTTCAGCAAAGAATGTTTGACCCGTTAACCTTAAACGGAATTGCGCGTGAGGCGGGGCTAAATGAGTTTATGCTTAAGAAAGGCTTTAAAGAGCTGTTCGGGCTAACCGTATTTGGGTATTTAAATGAACTGAAAATGAATTACGCCCGACAAATGCTGCTTGATTCCAACTGTACCGTATATGAAGCTGCTTATACCATAGGATATAATGAACCTTATAACTTCTCTAAAGCCTTTAAAAAGCATTTTGGATATTCGCCCGGTGAGTTAAAAAGATAATTCCATAGATTTGTCGGATAACATAAAAAAGCTAGATATGACTTATCCGGAAAAACTGAGCGCGATACGTAAACAAATGCAAGCCGACAATGTACAGGCTTATATTATTCCATCTGCAGATCCACACATTAGCGAATACCTGCCAGAACATTATAAATGCATCCCTTTTGCTTCCGGCTTTACAGGATCGGCAGGTACATTGGTAATAACGGCTGATTTTGCAGGCTTATGGGCCGACTTCCGTTATTTTGAGCAGGCTGCTGAACAATTAGAAAACAGTGGCTTTGAGTTGGTGAAACAAAAAGTTCAGCATGCTCCTGAATATATTCAATGGCTTATTGAAAAGCTGGACAGTGGTGCTGTAGTTGCCAGCAATGAGAAATTGCTGTCGCTGCTTTTAGGAGATCTGTTTACACAACAGTTTTCGGTTAAGAACATCAGTTTGGCCAATAAAGATTATTTAAGCGCTATTTGGGAAAACAGACCTGAACTGCCAAATCAAAGTGCATTTTTGATAGCAGAAAAGCATATCGGACAATCGGTAAGCAGTAAGCTTGCAGAAGTTCGTTCGGCACTGAGCAAACAAGGTGCGGCTTATCATTTAATATCGTCGTTAGATGATATGGCCTGGCTATTTAATATCCGCGGCAATGATGTGAGCTACAACCCTGTGGTTTTAAGTTTTGCATTAATTAACCAGGATCATGCTAAAATATTCATCAACCCGGATAAGCTAAGTGCTGATGATAAAGCGCAGTTGTTAAAAGAGGGTGTAGAAGTATTTGATTACGAAGAAATAGAGGATGCTTTAAAAAGGATTCCGGAGAATAGCTCCATATTTATTGACCCGAAACGGAACTGTTTTGCCTATGCTAAGTTGATTCCGGAAACGGTTAGGGTTGTGAAAGACACCAACCCATCTACCCAGCTTAAAGCCATTAAAAACGAGACAGAACTGGCCAATACGCGCACTGCAATGATTAAAGACGGTGTTGCGATTACCCGTTTCCTGAAATGGCTTTCGGAAAACATTGGAAAAACTTTAATTACTGAACTTTCTGCAGCTGCTGAATTACGTAAGTTCAGAGCGGCCCAGGAAGGATTTGCTGGAGATAGTTTTAATACGATCAGTGCTTACAAAGCGCATGGTGCTTTGCCTCATTATGGTGCATCGGAAGAAAGCAATTCGGAAGTAAAAGCTGAGGGGCTGTTTCTGGTAGATTCCGGCGGCCAGTATTTTTACGGAACAACGGATATTACGCGTACCATCCCAATGGGAAACAATACGGAAGAAGAAAAAACTGATTATACGCTGGTATTGAAAGGAATGATTGACGGATGTAAGTCGCGCTTTCCAAAAGGTACGTGTGGCTATCAGATCGATGCGATAACGCGTAAACCGCTATGGGATTATGCGATTAACTATGGTCATGGAACCGGGCATGGTGTAGGTTATTTTTTAAATGTACATGAAGGCCCGCAGGTATTTAACCCAACTGCAACACCTGTTGCCATTGAACTGGGAATGATCACCTCTGTTGAACCTGGAATTTACCGTCCGGGGAAACATGGTATCAGAATTGAAAATCTGGTAAATACCATTAAGGATGTAAGCAACGAGTTTAATGAATTTTATGCTTTTGAGTGTTTAACTATTGCGCCGATAAGCACTAAAATTGTTAAAAAGGATTTACTGGAACAAAATCAGATTGACTGGCTTAATGGCTATAATGCGTTGGTTTTTGAGAAACTTAGTCCGTTTTTGAGTGAAGAAGAAAGGGTGTGGCTGAAAGAGGATACTAAAGCAATTTAGCAATTCTCTTCAAAAGCTGCATTAACATGCGCTGAAAAAGCGCATATGAACGCCAGGCTTTTTCTGAGAACAACTAAATTTTAACCCACTTCAGGAAAGGGAGAAAATAAAAATAGCAGCAAGGTATTGCCGTCATCTCGACTTTAGGAGAGATCTCTTACAGTAGCATAACCAAGAGATCTCTCCTAAAGTCGAGATGACGAAAAAGCATGAGGAAGAAGCATGACTTATTACACCTGCTTTCCTGAAAAAATTAATGTGCTTCGAAGACATGCAAATGTTTTGCCCTTCAGCAAAAGATTTGAGGATGAGAAGAACATTGGTTTTTTCACCTTTACCTTTAGCTTTAGCTTACGGAACGGTCTAAATGAACATATCCGCCATCAACATATACCAATTGCCCTGTAGTATGGCTGGAAACTTCTGACAACAAAAATACGGTAGCGTTGGCTATCTCTTCGGCAGTTGTCATTCTATTTCCCAATGGGATCTTAGCTTTAATAGAAGCCAGTTTTTCTT
>NZ_CAMLHF010000176.1 GCF_946479715.1 uncultured Pedobacter sp.
ATAGATCAGATCAGAATCTTTATTGTTTTGGCTTTTTGCATTTTGTTAATAGCATGTGTTAATTTTATGAACCTTTCTACTGCAAGATCCGAGAGAAGATCAAGAGAAGTTGGTGTGCGTAAAGCTATTGGTTCTTCAAGAAAATCACTTATTGGGCAGTTCCTATTAGAATCTATGATACTTTCCCTTATGGGGATGCTGGTTGCTTTTACTTTGATAGAAGTAAGCCTGCCGTATTTTAATAATCTGCTCAATATTCAATTAGTTATTAATTATCAAGACTGGAAGTTTTGGAGTACTCTGGTAGGTTTAACCATAATTACGGGTTTTATTGCCGGAAGCTATCCGGCTTTCTATCTTTCTTCATTTGAACCGGTTAAAGTATTAAAAGGGTTTAATGTATCCGGAGGTTCATCAATATCTGTAAGAAAGATATTGGTGGTATTTCAGTTTGTATTTGCGGCATGCTTAATTATATGTACAGGTGTGATTTACCAGCAATTAAATTTTATTAAGAACAAACCTATAGGTTATAACAGAAATGGCCTTATAGAAATACCTGTTCAGGGCAATCTAAAAGGAAAAGCGAAATTGGATCTTGTAAAAGATCAGCTTTTAAAATCGGGGGCTGCCACCTCAGTTACATATTTTAGTCATAGCTTAAATCAAGTTGGTGATGCCACTTTTGATTTCAGCTGGCCAGGTAAAAATCCAAAAGACCTCATCTTATTTAATTACAGAGGTGCGGGTTATGATTTTACGGAAACAACTGGTGGTAAAATGATTGCCGGCAGAGAATTTTCATCGCGGTTTGTAGATACTGTAAATGTTCTGGTTAATGAGACAGCCATAAAAATAATGGGTTTGAAACAACCTGTAGGAACCGTAATAAAATGGGATGATACTCCGATAACAATTGTAGGTGTAATGAAAGATTTTGTAATGGAATCTCCTTATCAAAAAGTTAGCCCCCTGGTGATGTATAACCCCAAAAGCAATTATAATTATATCATAGCAAGGCTAAACCCTGATCAAAATCTAAGCTCTTCTGTTAGTGTGATCGATAACATCATTAAGAAGTTTAATCCTGATTTTCCTGTAGATCATAGGTTTGTGAATGATGATTTCGAATTAAAACTTCGAAACGAAAAACTGTTAGGAACGTTGTCTAACTGGTTTGGGGGCTTCGCCGTATTTATTTCTTGCCTGGGTTTATTGGGGCTTGCTTTGTTTATGGCAGAACAGCGTAAAAAAGAAATCAGCATCCGTAAAGTTTTAGGTGCCAGTACAGCAAATATCCTAACTCTTTTAAATAAAGATTTTATCAAGTTAGTTGCTATAGCAAATCTTATTGCCTTTCCACTTGCCTATATCACTATCAATCACTGGTTGTCTGCTTATAGTTTTAGAGTCGCCATATCCATATTGCCATTTGCTGTTGCCGTAGTACTATCATTTCTGATTGCAATTTTAACAGTTAGCATACAATCTGTTAAAGTCGCTAAATCTAATCCTGTCGATGCCTTGAAATATGAATAATTGAATATTGTTCATTATTGTACGGGGCATGTTCGATAATGAACATGTGATGCTTATTTTTAGATGTTAATTATCTGATTATAAGCTTTGTGTGTGGTTTTTTTTAATTTGGCATACGATTAGCAACCTGAAGAGAAATCAAGGTAAAATGTTCAAACTGAACTTTAAAATCATATTGCGAAGCATCTGGAAGAACAAGGTATCTTCCATAATAAATGTTGTTGGTTTAGCTATAGGCCTTGCAGCATGTTTAATGCTGTTGCTATATGTAATGTATGAGCTGAACTTTGATAAACAGTCAAAAGATTCGAAAAATGTACATGTAGTGATGACTAATGTTCTTGACGACAAAGGAAAGGTCTTCGTAACCTTTAATGGGTCGACAACTGCTTTTGCTCCACTAATTAAACGGGAAATTCCTGAAGTGAGATACATAAGCAGAATGGACTATGGTAATACGGGGTTAATTGCAAATGGAATCAATGGATTTAAAAGGAAGTCAAAATTTGCTGAACCGGACATTTTAAAAATGTACGATTATAAATTCATTCATGGTGACCCTAAAACAGCTCTAAAAGATCCCAGATCGGTAATACTTACTGAAAGTACGGCTAAAACTTTATTCGGATCAACCGACGTATTAAACAAAACTGTTAAGTATCAGGAGAAAGAGAATTTGACTGTTACAGCAGTTATAAAAGATCTTCCGGAAAACAGCTCAAATAGATTCGATTATTTAATGCCCTGGTCTCTGTATGAAATAGTAGATGAGGGCGCCAGAGATTTAAACTGGAGTAATTTCAGCTTCGTAACATTAGTTACCCTTAGGCCAGATGCAAATCTTGACCTGGTTAATAAGAAAATTTATGAGGCCATTAAAAGAAACAACAAAGAGGTATCTCAACCTAATTTTCTTTTCCCATTAAGTAAAATGCACCTCTACGGAAAGTTTGAAGAAGGTAAAAGTATAGGCGGAGACATTGAACAGATCTGGCTTTTTACAGCTTTGGCTATAGGTATACTCTTAATTGCTTGTATCAACTTCATGAACATGGCAACGGCAAAGTCCGAAAAACGTGCAAAAGAAGTTGGTATAAAGAAAACGATAGGGGCGAACAGGAGGTCCTTAATTATTCAGTTTCTGGCCGAATCGATGGTGCTTACATTAATTAGTGTAATCATTGCTATTGCATTGATAGAGGTGTTTATGCCAATCTTCAACAACCTGCTGAATATTAAAATGAGCATTCCTTATTTTAGCTCTTACATCTGGTTAGGGCTTTTATCTGTTATATTACTTACGGGGCTAATTGCGGGTAGTTACCCTGCATTTTATTTATCATCTTTTAACCCTACCCAATCGCTCAAAAGAAATGTAGAGGGCAGAAGCTTCTTTTCGCTCAGCTTAAGAAAGGTGTTAGTAATTGGACAGTTTTGTTTCACAATTATCCTGATCATTTCAACGCTGGTTATTTATAAGCAGATTCAGTTTATAAAAAATAAGCCAGTTGGGTTTGATGTAAATGCACTGGTTGAAATGCCACAGGATGGACAGCTGAAAGAGAAATTTGAGTTGCTTAAAACAAGATTGTTAAAATCTGGTGCCGTTACAAACATGTATCAGTCATCGGTTAACTTATCACATCACGGATCTAACTTTACTGGTATAGAATGGCGGGGGATGCCAAATCCTGAAAATAAAGTGATGTTCAACAGAGTTGGAACTACTTACGATTACATCAGTACCAATGGAATTAAACTGATCAGCGGTCGCGATTTTAATAAGAAATACGCTTCCGATTCTTCTGCAGTCCTTGTCAGCACCTCTGCAGTTAAAGTAATGGGACTAAAAAAGCCAGTGGGCGAAATTGTTAAAATGTTTGATAGCAACTGCACCATCATTGGCGTTTTTGATGATTATGTATGGGACTCGCCATATCAATCAAATAATCCTATGATCGTTTATTTTAACAAAGGTGGTACAGGGGCAATTACAATGCGTTTAAATGAGAACAATAACCTGCAACAAAACATAGAAACCATTACAAGCATCACTAAAGAAATAAACCCGGCATATCCTGTAGAGATCAAGTTTATGAATTCTATATATGCCGAAAAGCTAAGTAAGGAGAAAACCCTGGGATTGTTATCTAATCTGTTTGGGGGTTTAGCTATTTTTATATCCTGCTTAGGCTTGTTTGGCTTATTATCTTACAGTGCCGAGCAGCGCACCAAAGAGTTTGGAATAAGAAAAGTTCTGGGCGCTTCAGTGGCAAGCTTAATGCAGCTATTATCACTATCGTTTGTGAAAATGATTCTTGTGGCAACCGTTTTAGCGGCTCCTATTGCATACTATGTGATGATTAAATGGTTGGATAATTTCGAATTCCATACTACAATTTCATGGTGGATAATTGCATTAGCTGCCCTTGGTACTATAACAATATCTTTACTTACTGTAAGCTATAAGGCTTACCGAACAGCTAAATCAAATCCAATTAATGCGCTTAAATACGAATAACCAAATTAATAAGAATTGAGATGTTTAAACTGAACTTAAAAATCGCCTTAAGAAACCTTTGGAAATATAAAGGATATACCTTCATAAATATCGCAGGGTTATCCATCGGACTGGCTGCCTGCCTGCTTATTTTTATCTTTTTAAGATACCAGTTGAGCTTTGACAAGGGTTACGAAAATGAAGACAGGATCTACCGTATCGTATCCTCCTGGACATATCCGGGCGAAAATGAATTTTATAGCAAAGGGGTGCCACGACCACTCGCAGCGGCAGTGCGTAATGACTTTCCTCAGGTAGAGCACGTTGCTGCGGTCCAGGAATCAGGAGGTATCATCAAGGTCGCGGCCACCACCGCAAGACCTGAAGTCAAAGAGGCATCAAGCGTTTATTATATTGAACCCCAATTCTTCGATATCATTAAGATCAAGTGGCTTGAAGGAGAGCCCCGCAAGGCTCTGTCGGTCCCGAACACTGTTACCCTGTCAAAAAAAACGGCAGATAAATATTTTGGAAAATGGCAGGATGCCGTTGGCAAGAACATCAGGTTTGCAAACAGAGTAAACCTCAAAGTCACCGGCGTTTTTGAAGATTTTCCGGATAACAGCAGTTTCCCTTTCAATGTAGTTATTTCTTACCTGACCTACAAAGACGAAAGCCTGAATAGCTGGCAATCTGTAAGCTCAAGTTCCGAATGCTATGTACTGTTAAAAAAAGGTGCCGATGCATCAGCGCTTAAAGCTCCTGTATTGAAACTTATCGATAAATACTATGAAAAAGGAAGCGTAGGCAAAGAACACCACTATTTTCAGCCCTTAAGTGATATCCATTACAGCGAAAAATATAGCAACTTTAACAATAAAATCATGCCGGAGGGTCAGATCATCGGGTTGATTGTTATTGGTTCATTTTTGTTGCTTACTGCCTGTATCAATTTTATTAACCTGGCCACCGCCCAAGCAGTGAGCAGATCTAAGGAAGTTGGTATCCGCAAGGTAATGGGAAGCAGGCGCAAACAATTGGTATGGCAGTTTTTAAGTGAAACCGCACTGATTACCATCACTGCACTGCTTATTGCGAGTGTACTTACAGAATTAGCCCTTCCGGGAATGAGAAACCTGTTTAGTGGGGATATTTCTTTTAGCCTGTTTGGGCATCCCGTGATATTCATCTTCATGGCCCTGTTGGTTTTGGTGGTGAGTTTCCTGGCTGGCTTTTACCCTGCAATGATCGTATCAGGTTTTAGTCCGGCGCTGGCGATAAAAAATAAGATCAGTGCCGCAAATGCAGGAGCACTCGGACTCAGAAGGGCGCTCGTGGTTATCCAATTTGCCATCACATCTGTGCTGATCGTAGGTACTCTGGTAGTGATCAATCAAATGAGCTATATGAGGGCCAAATCTTTAGGGTTTGATACCAATGCCATTGCCCTGGTGAATGTACCATCCGATAGCCTAAGCCAGCTAAAATTCAACACACTAAAGGAGAAAATACTCCATATCAATGGTGTGAAAGCAGTCAGTTTTAGCAATGCAGCCCCTTCATCCAACAGCAACAACACCTCCAGCTTTAAATACAACAGTACCAAGGACGAAAACTTTCAGCTGAGCGTGAAATCGACGGACCGCGACTACATCAACACCTTTTCATTGAAACTGATCGCAGGGAGAACCCTGTCTAAAACTGATACCCTTAAAGAAACTGTCGTTAATGAAACCCTGCTAAAAAAACTCAACATCCGCAACCCCAATGAAATCCTTGGGAAATTTATACAAACTCAAGGCCGTAAAATGCCGGTTGTTGGTGTCGTAAAAGACTTTAACAATTTTTCCCTGCATGATAAAATAGAACCCACAGCATTGTTCTCCTATAAGGATGTTTACAATCTTATGGCCGTGAAAATGGAACCGGGCCAGCTTCTTCAGGCCATGAAAGCCATTGAAAGCGAATGGAACGGGACATTTCCTGATTATGTGTACAGTTCCAGCTTTATGGACGATCAGATCAGCTCATTTTATGAGACAGAGCGGGTTATGAGCGTACTTTTTAAAGTATTTGCAGGGGTGGTCATCTTCATCTCCTTCATAGGCCTGTTTGGATTGATCTCCTTCATCGCCACACAGCGGACCAAAGAAATAGCCATCCGAAAAGTACTTGGAGCATCGACTGCAGAACTCATCAGGATGCTGAACAGTTCGTTCCTCTGGATGGTGCTGATCGCCAACCTCATCGCCTGGCCTGTCTCTTATATATTTGTTTCCAAGTGGCTTCAAGGCTTTGAGTACAGGGCACCGCTCAGTATCTGGCCCTTTATGATCGCCATGCTGCTTTCTATTGTCATTACCCTGATCACTGTAAGTCTGAGGTCCTACAAAGCCGCCAGTACCAACCCAATTGATGCCTTAAAATACGAATAGAATTAAAACATAAAAACATAATCTCATGATAGAATTAAAAAATATAGAGAAATATTACGCTAACAAAGGGGTAAAAAGTTACATCCTTCGTCACGTAACCACAAGTATAAAACAGGGTGAATTTGTTTCCATAATGGGGCCATCTGGTGCCGGAAAATCAACACTGCTTAATATATTGGGGATGCTCGAAGAGCCTACCTACGGACAGTATGAATTTATGGGTGAGGATGTAGTTTCGCTAAACGAACGTAAGCGCATAGAGCTATACCGTAACCATATTGGTTTTGTATTTCAGGCTTATCACCTTATTGATGAAATGACGGTGGCCGAAAATATTGAAGCCCCATTATTGTATAAAAAAGTTCCGGGTTCTGAGCGCAAAAGCCGCGTAGCTGATATTCTGGATAGATTTAATATGGTGGCCAAAAGTGATCTTTTCCCAAACCAATTATCAGGAGGTCAGCAGCAGCTTGTGGGTATTGCGCGGGCATTAGTGGCACAGCCATCTATCATTTTAGCTGATGAGCCTACTGGGAACCTGCAATCGGCACAGGCTTTACAGATTATGGATCTGTTTAAAAAGCTAAATGAAGAGGAGGGAATTACCATTGTTCAGGTTACGCATTCTGAAGTTAATGCTGCCTATGGTAGCCGCATTCTGCATTTATTGGATGGGGTTATTAAGGAAGACGTTGTGGTTCAACAAACTGTTTAAAGAATAACCGTCTGGACATGTTCAAACTCAACCTTAAAATTGCCTTTCGGAATTTACTAAAGCACAAGACCGCTTCGCTGATCAATATTAGTGGGCTTGCCATTGGTCTCGCAGCTAGCCTATTGTTATTGCTTTATGTACAATACCAATGGAGCTATGATAAGCAATTTGGGAATAGTGAAAACACTTATCACCTGATGGTTAATTTTTACGGAACTGATAAGAGTATTACCGGAACCACACCACAGGTCTCCAATGTGCTTCCATTGGTGTTAAAGGAAGAAAGTCCAGAGATAGAAAACATCAGCAGGGTGTTATGGGCCAGCAGGCGATTAGTGGCGAATGGGCAAAATTCTTTTAAAATAGAAGGACGCTATGCCGACTCTGACTTGTTGCAGATATTTAAGTTTGATTACCTGAGTGGCAATCCCGACAAAGCCTTTGACGATCCAAACTCTATTGTACTCACAGAAACCATCGCAAAGCGCTTATTTGGTAGTGCCGACGTGCTAAATAAGACTGTTCGATTCGAAAACCAGGCCAATCTGAAGGTTACTGCAGTAATCAGGGATCTTCCACCAAACTTTACTTATGGATTCGAATGCCTTACTCCCTGGAAACTTTATGAAAATCTAAACCAGTGGCCTGCTAAGCCTAATTGGGACAATTATTCATACTTTACCCTGCTTACACTTAAGGACGGCACCAATCCTGAAGCCTTTAACCAAAAAATAAAAAATACTATAGCTCAAAAAACGGGAACAAAAACACTTGAAGCAGCACCCTTTATATATCCCCTCGAAAAATACCATCTATATGGCCATTTTACTAATGGTATAGCCGATGGCGGTCAGATCGAACAAGTACGTATCTTCATTATACTTGCCTTGGGTATTCTTGCTATAGCCTGTATCAATTTTATGAATTTGTCTACCGCCAGATCACAAAAACGTGCTAAAGAAGTGGGCATCAGGAAAACAATAGGAGCCAGTCGCACATCATTAATAATGCAGTTCCTGCTCGAGTCATTTATCCTAACCATAGTTAGTGTGGTACTTGCAATAGTTTTGGTTGAACTATTCATGCCTGCATTCAATGGCCTGCTGAATACCAAACTGCATATCAGCTATGACAGTCCAAGGAACTGGCTTGCAGTGACTGGCCTGATCCTGTTTACCGGACTTATTGCCGGTAGTTACCCTGCTTTTTTCCTTTCTTCATTTAACCCGGTTCAGGCTTTAAAGAAAACCATAGCATTTAAAAGCAATTTTAGTCTCAGTTTTAGACAGGTGCTCGTTATCATTCAGTTTGGCTTTGCAATTGTTCTGATCGTGGCAACACTCATCCTTTATCAGCAATTACAATATTTAAAAAACAGGCCTCTGGGATACGATACCAATGCACTGGTAGAAATGCCCCATGAAGGTAACTTGTATCCTAAATTTGAGCTTTTCAAAGACAGGTTGCTCAACTCAGGGGCAGTAACTGCAGTAACGCAGTCGTCAGGAAGTATAGCTTTTCAAAATTCAAATACCAGCGGACTTGAATGGCAGGGCATGAGAGAAGGGGATAAGAAGATTACATTTGATCTTATTCAGACCACTTATGATTTCCTGAAAACGAATAATATCAGATTAATTACCGGACGCGACTTTAGTAAAGGCCGTGCCTCAGACTCGTCGGCACTAATGCTTAGTGAAACCGCTGTAAAACAAATGGGACTTAAAGAACCCCTTGGTCAGCAAGTCCTTTTCAATGGGAAACAAAGACCAGTGGTTGGTGTATTTGCTGATGTGTTGTGGGATGAGCCAACCAGAAAACTTCACCCGATGGCTATAGTATTCAATGCCGAAAACAGCGATGTGATCACGATGCGGTTAAACACTACAAGGAATGTCCGGGAAAGCATTGATCAGATCACTAAAATTACAAAAGAACTAAATCCTGATTTCCCAGTAGAAATCAAATTTGTAGACAGCCTGGTAGCTGAGAAATTTGAACATGAACAGATGTTGTCTATAATATCGAACCTCTTTGCAGGTCTTTCTATATTTGTTTCTTGTCTTGGCTTATTTGGGTTGTCGGCCTTTAGTGCCGAGCAACGGACAAAAGAGATCGGTATACGTAAAGTATTGGGTGCAACCATTACTGGTATCATTACCCTATTGTCAGTAAGCTTTGTTAAAACAGTTATGATAGCGATGGTGTTGGCCATGCCAATAGGGTATCTAATTATGGATAATTGGCTGATGCAGTTTGATTACCACATTTCAATTGGCCCTGTGGTGTTTATTCTTACCGGAGTATCGAGTGTTTTGATAGCATTGTTTACTGTAAGTTGGCAGGCGTACCGTGCTGCAAAGGCAAATCCTGTGGATGCGTTGAAATACGAATAAGTCGCTATTCCGCCTTTCTAGTGTGAGACCCTGAAATAAATTCAGGGTGACGACCACTTTAAAAATAAATTAATAATGACGGTCGTATTAATCATGCTTACTGAATTATCTTTGCATTATGCAACGCAGTTTTACAGATCAGCTGAACAGAGAAATCTTAATCAATTATCCGCCAAAGCGGATCATCTCTTTAGTGCCGTCTCAAACAGAACTGCTGTTTGAACTTGGGCTTGATCAGGAAATCATCGGGCTTACTAAATTTTGCATTCATCCCATTGAAAAGTTTGCAGAGCGTACCAAAATAGGAGGGACTAAGAAACTAAATATCCAGCTGATAAGGGATTTAAATCCCGACCTCATCATCGGTAATAAAGAAGAGAATGAGCAGTCGCAGATCGAAGAACTGATGGAGGATTATCCGGTATGGATGAGCGATATTTATACGCTGGAAGATGCCAAAAAAACCATTGCCCAAATAGGTGAACTGGTAGACAGGCAGCCAGAAGCATCTTATTTAAATCACCTGATCAGCGCAGGATTTAATGACCTTCAAACTTTAGCCGTGCAAAACGGAATCAATAAAAAAGTTGCCTATCTGATCTGGAAAAAACCATATATGTTGGCTGGTAGAGATACCTTTATAGATAATATATTGGCATTAAATGGCCTTAGCAATGTAATTAAAGAAAAGCGATATCCCGAAATTGAACTGAATGAATTGGCTCAATTGAAGCCCGATCTGATATTTTTATCCTCAGAGCCTTATCCCTTCAAAGAAGAACACCTTGAAGAAATAAGACGGGTAATACCTGAGGCTAAAGTAATGCTGGTTGATGGAGAAATGTTCTCCTGGTATGGTAGCCGACTGGTTAAAGCAGTTCAATATCTGTTTCAGCTTCAAAAGGAACTTTATTAACCGGCCGGCTGGGTTGAATTATTTATCTTTAACAGTTGTTGTTACTTCAACAAAGTAACCTCAACTCTTCTGTTTTTTAAACGTCCTTCTTTAGTTTTGTTATCTGCAATAGGTTGTGTATCACCTAATCCCGAAGTTTGAATTCTATCTCCATTAATACCTAAACTAATCAGATAAGTTTTAACAGATACGGCGCGTTTTTCTGACAACCACTGATTGTATTTTGCGGTTCCTGTTTTGTCAGAATGTCCTTCAATAAGAATTTGACGATTGGCATCCTTCTGTTTTAAAACTTCTGCAACATCGGCAATACTCTTTTTTGAACCTTCATTTAAATACGAAGAGTTGGTAGGAAACAATATCTCTGAACTAAATGTGAATTTAATTCCGGCATTTGTACGCTCTACCTGACTTTCAGGAAGGTCTTTTTTAATGTTGTCAAGCTCAGTGTCGCCAGCTGGTTTCTCTGCCGGGGCGGGAGGAGCCTGAATAACTTTTTTAACGGTTTTACACGAGAGTGTTACGCTAACTAAAAGCGCCAGAAATAAGATGGTTTTCTTTGTCATTTGTGTGGTTTGTATATAAAGTTTGTGTTAATTCAATTTGTTGCTTGCTATTTCAATTCATCAATTGCGCTGTCAACATAACTTGATGCAGCCTGATCTCCCTGTTTTTGCTTTTTAAGTTGCAGCAGGAAGTTAGTGACATATTTATTGTAGCCATAGCTTTTGTATTTCAATCCAATGGCTTTAACAAGTTCAACTCCTCTTTTTAATTCGTTAATGTCGCTAACCTTGCCTAATATGTTTACATAAGCAGGAATCAGCTCTATTTGTTCTTGTGCAGACATAGAGGTAAACTTCTCGGTAATAAAAGGCAGTTCTTTCTCTGTGCCAAATTTGGAATAAACAACTGCAATTGCTTGTGTAAGTGATGCTTTGTTGTCTTTCTCCAGCGTTCTTGCGATAGTGAGGGCTTCCTCAGGTTGTTGCAAAGCAAGGGCCATTAATGATGATCCCTGAACGGCATACGATTTACTTTCAAGTCCTTTTTTGAACAATGCTAAATCAGCAGCATTTTTATTGCCGCCTATAATAGAAATTGCCTGTGCCTGTACAAGTGTATTCGGATCAGAGGTGGCAAGTTTTTGAATTGCAGGCATTGCAGTTTTAAAAAGTTCTGAATCGTCAGCAGCGATGG
>NZ_CAMLHF010000177.1 GCF_946479715.1 uncultured Pedobacter sp.
TTATACTGTTATAGTTGCATTTTCAATTCCGCTACCTCCGGTTTCTATTACCCTGCCTGAAACAGTCTGTGCAACACTTTGATTAATTACACTTAAAAGCAAAAGAAAACTTAATGTGCAGACTTTGTAAAAAAATAATTTCATATAAATTTGGTTGGTTTGCATAGAAGACACAACCAAATAAAAAAAGTTGCTTGTCCATAGCACCCAACGTCCTATCGATGATAAAAACTTTATATTCAAATAAACGTTATAGCTATTATGAGTACAGTTAAACCAATCTTAAGAATATTTGATTATGATAAAGCCATCGAGTTCTATATAAACTGGCTGGGCTTTAAAATCGATTGGGAGCACCCGAATCACCATGATGCCCCCATATACCTGGAGGTAACATTAAGGGATATTACTTTAAACCTGTCCGAACATCATGGTGATGCAAGTCCTGGTTCTCACGTATCTATTGAGGACTTTAAAGGTCTTCGTGCTTATCATAAAGAGCTAACTGCCAAGAATTATAAATATAACCATCCGGATTTGGAAGTACCCGAGTGGAATCCGAAAGCCATTACGGTAACTGTTTATGATCCTTTTGGTAATAGGATCACGTTCGCAGAAGAAGAATAAGGTTTTTATTCTAGATATTTATTGGGATATTAGAGCAACAACCCAAATGTCTTTAAAGCAAGTTATTGGAATCAAGAAATTCCGAATGTGTAGGTCGGAAATCTAAAGACATAAAATAATTTTGAAAGCGTTAATACTGCCAAACTGCCTCCGCTTGTTCCTTCTTCTTCGGCACCTATAGCAACAAAACTAACAGCCGTTAAAATTCCAAGAACTGTCGCCAATGGACCCTTCTAATTAAGAGGTTTTACGCAACCTACAAAATTTCATATTAAACGCTACTTTGAAAGTGAGGGCTATCTCAATCTCCTTCTTCCAATTCAAACACCTGTTCTACAGAAACTCCGAAGATAGCGGCAATCTTCAAAGCCAGCACAGTTGATGGGATATATTTGCCAGATTCCATGGTGTTAATGGTTTGCCTTGATACATTTACTAAACCAGCTAATTCGGCTTGAGTTATATTTTTTATTGCCCGTTGGACTCGTATTGAATTTTTCATAGCCAATTAATAGTCTTCACTATTTTTTAAGTTTTTATTCAACAAATACAAGCTGTAGTTGAACTTTATAATGTAAACAAGCAAAAGCGTAACTACATTATAAGTAACTATAAACACAAACCCAAGACCATAAGATGTGAAATTCAAAATTAATAAGATCGCATAGCTTATCAGGACTGCCCATTTCCACGATTCTAATCTAATTTTGCTTATTAGTTCATCTTCGTTAATGTGCCGAGCGAACGAAACCATAAGTAAACCAATTATGACACCCGAAAATGCAAGTTCATTAGTTAAATTGTAGTCAGCAGATCCACCTTCATTAGGAAAATAGATTTGAAAACCGGGTATGTTGTACCCGTAAGATTCCGTGAGAATACCTAACGCCAAGAAAAGCAAAAATGTAACCCAACCGATGAGGCGAAACTTTGCAGGAAGAAGAAATTGATTTTTCATATTTATATCTAGTTTGCTTGATCAAATGTAAAATGTATTTTTCAATATGTCAAATATATTTTACTAAATATACTATGTAAATCATTTCAAAAAATACAGTATATTTAAAAATACCGCTCAATCAACCAAAGTATGAAAACCATATTCATAACCCTTCTCACAATATGCATAGTACATTTCGCGTATTCACAAAATCCTGAATCAATAGCACATCTTGATTCCATTGTAATTACTAAGATTAAGAAACAAATACCACAAAGTGATCTCTTAAAAATTGGCGTTATAAAAGTTTTAGGCAAACATCTAGATATTAAACTTTTGCTAAATACGCCTAAAAATATCAGTTATATAATGTCTGCAAGTGTAGTAATAAATATGAATGGAGAAATTGATACAGTTTACTTTTCAGAAAAAATGTCTGATGATTTAAAAAAGATAATAAAACCAGGACCTGAATTAATCAGTAAACTTAAGAATATACCAAAAAGGTTTCCTGATTTCAGAGGAAAAATAGCTGTATTTCCAATTTTATTTAAGAGATCAGAAGATGCTTCTTTAGACTATCGCAGCTTTTTTGAAACCAGTTTTGAAGGTTTGTGGCCTGCCTTTGATTATAAAGATCAAAAGAAGCAGATAGTTTTGCTATCGCCGTATATTAATCGCTTTAGTATCATATATAACTAATAACCGTTTAAAATATTTTTTAATAGGGGGTTTGTGTTTCGCATTAATGTCTGCACTACCATTACTATGGAATCATTTCTCATTTGTAGAATTAGGCTTTCCATTCCCTTATTTGCAAAAAAAGACTTTCGAGGGGGTAGAGGGAAGTGCTTTCATAATCTCTTTTATATCAATAAATTTATTATATGATTTAGCCATCGTAGCGATTTTTGTTTGGATACTCACTTATCTCAAAACAACTATTAAAAATTATAGTTAAATTTTTCACCTACAAGCTCTTTTCCCAACTATTCTCTACTCATCTCAACGTTAATTTAAAGTCAGACGGTCGGGTAGGAGTGAACATTAAAACCTTTCTTGTCTGAGACTCAGGATTAAACAATGATTTCCCTAATACAGTAACATCTTTATCACTGAAATTGCCTGATTTCCCCTCCCATTGCCAAAACCGCTGAGCTTCATAATCAATACATAAGCTTCCTAAATAATACTTCTCAAAGTCTTGTCCCCAATTGATAATAAAACGATCAGATTTCCACTCTTCCTTCAAGATCTCCTCCCGTTCAAGCATTTCCCAATAAGCAGCGTCCCTAAGGTCGGCGTAAAAGTATAATACTCCTATATCATGTTCACCTGTTTTAATATCAGGCTCTACTTTAGATTGCAATAGAAAAGGACTAACAAAAACCTCGCGAACTCCGGTTTTTGTTTTAATGGTAATGATGTAAGAGTTAAGCATGGGTTATCGATTTGGGAGTTGATAACTGAATATAAGAATAATAAACAATATACTAATTAAACCATGACGCATGATTTTTGAATAACTATTTCATATGTTCTTCAATCTTATTCTTTAACTCTAACACATCAGGACTTCCACTAAATCCCACTTTTCGATATAAGATTACTCCATTTTTGTCAATCAAAATAGTAGTGGGTAAAGCGTCAATAGCGAATTTCAAACTTAAAGACTGTTCTTTTTCACTTGTGTGCGCATCACTCATTAAAATATTAGTCCATCCACCTATGCCATCTTTTTTTATTGCTTCCTTCCAATAATCCCTATTACCATCACTGGAAATACTGATTAATTCCAGTCCCTTGTCTTTAAACTCTTCATGTAGCTTCTTTAAGTAAGGAGCCTGTTCATGACACGGGCCACACCAAGAGGCCCAAAAATCTAACAATACAAATGATTTGTTTTTGAACTGGTTAAGTTCAATGGTTTTTCCATTGATATCTTTAGCCGAAAAATTGAGTGCTTTGTTTCCTACAACAGAGGCCTCTTTTGATTTAATCTGTTTATCTACCTGTTTACCCCAAATACTTACCTGAACTTTTGGGTCCAAATTGTAATAAAGTTGCTTACAAGACGTAACATCATAACCACCAAGGAAGAAAAGAGCATACGCACTTAAAAAGGATTGAGGGTGGGTTTTTATAAAATTATAATTACCAATATTATATTCTTTCTTTAGTGCATCGGCTTTTTCACTTAATTCATTTAGTTTTTGCTTTAAAGCTGTTGAATCGTCTGTCGTTTTCAATAACTCTGTAATTTTTGCCCATTCTATATTAATTGAATGAAGACCTATAGATATATATTCCTGGCTCTTGTTTAGTTCTTGTAACTCAGTTTGAGTTTGAGATCCAGTCATTTGAAGATGTTGAAAATCTCCTTCTGTTACTTTTAGAAACATATTAGCAGGCTCCAGAAATATAGTAGTTGTTCCTGGTCCCTCCATTAAAGTAGATTTAACATCACCTATAAACCTTGCATTTACAGGTTCACTAATATTCCCGGTAAACTCAAACCTACCTTGCTTTAAAACCACTGTATCTTTGACATATTTCCATGACTTATCCAGATACTTCAATACAATAATCCCAGTATCCCGGCCTATCAATTTTCCACTAAGCGTGAATTTATCGCTTACTGCTGTTTTCTGGCCAAAGGCATTGACAGTCAAAAAACAAATTATCAATAAGATAATAAGCCTAAAATACTTACTTAATACGGATTTAAAATTGGTGAGCATAGAGCGTGCTTTAGTTCAAAATACTATTTGGTTGTTACAAGTTATGAATTTTTATTATTTAACGGCGAACCGCTATCTTAGTTTCTCCTTCGAAACTATGGAGGTGATATTTTGATATGGATGGATAAAATTGATAAAAAAAAATAATTCTATTAAAAAAACCAAATGAAGGAATTAGTAACAAAGCTATTGAAGTCCAAATTGAAAAATAATACTAATAATTCTACGAGATCCACAGGAACTGCGGTATTATTAAGCGATGTAATTAAAAGCAAAACAGAATGGGGATACCTTATCCTTTTTGTCTTGCTTGCAGTTACTGTTTCTACACTTCTGTATATTCTAATAATACCACTAGCGTTTTGGCACCTTTACGGGGAAGGTGCTGAATCAGATAGGATAGGAAGTTTACCATTAAGTATTTTCATAGGCGAATGGCTTCCTTTATTTGTTGTTCTAGCTATATTTGTATTTAACGTTTTTAGAAACATTCAACAGTTGAAATTGCGCAGAGCCAAATCACATTTGCTTGCGGCAATCATTATCATAGGGCTATATTTACTACGTGTACCAATCCTAGATGTTGCGTTTGATCTTTTTCAATGATATAATATTGGTGTTAATTGCAATTAAAGTATGATGGGTTTAATTTCTTCTGTTTGTTTAATATTTATTGGTATAATGACAAAGTACTCAACGATGAGCGATGGATGGAATTCTTTTTCTGGAGGCTCAGCTTGCCCAAATATCCCGACTAGCACCCCGTCATCTCGACGATAGGAGAGATCTTCTGACCATAAAGTAGTTGTGAAACAAATGAGCATAATAAGAGATTACACACATTCGTTCGAAATGACAATAATGCATTTAGTAACTTTGTATTATGCAAGCTGCAGTTCAGAATAAACAAGCATTAATAATGCTGCTTAAGGCCAATAGGCAGAAGCTAAAATCTTATGGAGTTTTGAGCTTGTGCATATTTGGCTCGTTTATTACCGGGAAATTCAATGCGGAGAGTGATGTTGATCTTTTAATCGATTTTGACCCAGGTCAAAAAAGCTACGACAATTTTATGGATTTGTCTTTTTTCTTAGAAGACATATTGGGCAGAAGAGTAGAGCTAGTAACTCCACAATCTCTAAGTAAACATATAGGCCCAAATATCCTAAAACAAGCCGAGCATGTTGCCTTCTAATCTTTAACAGCTAAACCTGTCTTCTTAATCTTGTAGGTTTTAAATAATATATAATAATAAATGCAATCAATGGGGTAAGGAAAAGCCCAAGCAAAATAGCACCACCAAAACCTATTCGGGTGTCTCTACCATGACGCCCTAATGCCCATAGCATAGCAATAGCAACTAGAATTAAAACAATTTCACCAGTACCGAGAGAAGCGAGTAACATATATTTAAAATTTAGATTTAAACTTACTAAAATAACCCGGATTCACTTTCAAATCACTAGACTATTACTAATCATTAGACTGTTAAATGCGCAAGTTATACTCAGTATATTATCAATTTTACTAATGAATTGCAGTGATTAAATCTTTACCCAAGATATGACCGGTACTTGTGTTGTTCGTTAGAACAACCACAGCTATTTGTTTGCTCAGATCTATGCAAATACTGCTGGAATAACCACCTGATCCACCTGTATGAGTCATAACATTCTTGTTATCTGGTAAATAATACCAACCTAGTCCAACTATATCCGGTTTTTTATCAAAAGTGACTTGATGTATTAATTTTAAGGCTGTATCAAGAGTGAGATTAGAAGAGAATAGTTGTGCTTTTGCATAAGTTATAAGGTCAAATGTTGAGCTTTTAATCGCGCCTGCCGCCTCAACAGCCTGCAGGTGATAAAAAGGAACTGGTTGTGAGAACCTATTATAACCTTGAGCAAGGTTACTGAATTGGGTGCTGTCAATGGAGCACATAGTTTCATTCATTTTCAATGGCAAGGTAATATACTGCCGTAGAAGTTCCTTATAAGACTTGTGATAAATCCTTTCCAACAATACACCTATTAGCCCGGCGCCTATATTGCTATATCCATACTTTACGCCTGGTACTGTTGTTTGTTTAAAATGCTTTAGAAGGGAAAACAAGTCCTTAACCTCATAGTTGCCGTAAGGCTGATTGGCATCAATAACCGTAGCTCCCAGATTGTCGGCATCCCTTGGTAAACCAGAGGTATGATTAGCAAGTTCTTTAAATGTTATCTTCTGCAACGCAGGGTTTTCAGCCACGGAATCTGGTAGAAACTTCGTAATTGGTGTTTCAAGAGTTAGTTTTTGCTGATGAACTGCCAGAGAAAGCAGGGTAGAGGTAAATGTCTTTGTTATAGAGCCAATATCGTATAGTGTATGATTATCGGGCAAACTCTTTGTGCCAATTTTACGCTCACCATAGTTATAAAAGTAGCTATTCCCCTTGTAAAAAACACCTGCGCTGATCCCTACATTTCCTTTGGTTTGGATATAGGCAGAAATCACCTTATCAACAGTACTATCCAGGTTGTTGATTAGTTTGTTGTCGGTAGCTACTTGGTATGTTTTCTTTGTCGTTTCTGTGGGTGGCAGCGCGGCAAATGTATTCATCTTGCCGTTTTTATCCAGACTACCAAACATAATCTGCAAGGGTATTTTTCCAGTCACTTTGTATATTCCAACTGAATCTTTCCAGGTTACTAAAGTTAGATTTTTTAAGGGTAACAATCCGGAGATCTGTTTTTTGTAAATACTGGCCCATCTGACTACTGGAATTTGTTTCCGGAGAGCTTCTCCAAATAGTAAATAAACGCTATCTGGTTTATTCTCATTCATATAACGAATCGTCAATTTAGCAATAGCAGTTGTTTTTTGTTCCGAACCTGTGGGTTTGCAGCTCGCTAACCCTAATATTAAAAGGAAAGAGATGTGAATTATGAGATAGCGACAATTTATAGTTGGCATTGGATGATCACGTTAAAAAAAGTAAACATTAGAGCTGCTCTTACTAAAGTAAACAAAGTAAGTGATAAAGAAGCATATGATGGAAGCGTGAAATTATATTGAAAAAAACGATGCAATAACCCTAACTTTAAGTAAGCAAAACAATCGATGAGATATTTTCTAATCTTAGTATTTCTGTTTCCTTTAATGTGGTTAGGGCCTTCCAAAAATATAAATGGAACATACAAGGTTATTTACGATAAGGAGTTTAAAGAACATCCAAACTTTGTTATCAATTTCAAGGATAGTGTATATGTTAAAATTGTTAATAACAGCCTAATTTTAAAAGGAATAGTATCATTTATCGATCAAGGATCTGGGTTAGCTTATTTAATTGATTCCAAAGTAACAGACTCCAATAGAAATCAAGACTCAACATCATTAAGCAATATGATACAGAGATCATTTGGTGATCTAATTATGGAGATTAAAATGCAAGACTCACACAATATACGCTTTAGAACCACCTACGCTGCGAACTTGCATATAACCGTTAGTACAGGCATATTAAAAAAGGTGAAATGATAAAGTCTAGAGTTACAATTGGTGGATATAATGTGATAGTGGATTTAGTATCCTTGATATTTTATTTGATAAAAGGATCGTAATGTTCACCATTCAATTTATACCTCAAAACTTCTCTTTCCTCTGGTAGTGCAAGTCGTATTCTTAATGCTATTTTTTTTGGGTCATCTTTGTTCAGCTTAAGCAGATATTGAACAAAATCACTTGTCACGGAATCTTTAAAGGAAGCTACAATTATAGACTTCCAACGAAGTTTACTCTCTTGTTCCAGCACATTCTTCTTAAAAAATTCACGTTCCATTCCTGCTGGGATTTTGAAAATATGATTTGGCATTAAACCAATGGTATCTGGCTCTCGATCATCCGAGACCCCTTTGCCTATTGAAGGTTCTTGAAAAGAATAGTAATATACTGATGAGTTTGAATCTATCAAAAAGGTATTGCTTCCATATTTTCCACGTGGTGGAATAATTAATACCCCATCATGCCTTTTAAAGGAAGCTTTATAAAGACTATCTTCCTTACTTATCACATATGGTTTATTGTTATTTATGCATCCAAGAGCACTAAATAATACGAGAGAAAATATTAACATTATGCTAAACCTAACCATTGTTGTTTTCTAATTAAGAGGTTTTATGCAACCTACAAAAATTTCATATTAAACACTTTGAAAGTGAGAGCTTGTTTATTATTTCTTAGCTCAATTAAGTAATCTAATATCTACATACACTTGCCTCTTGGCATAAAGACATTATGAGGGCTAATAAAAATATCTGTCTTCCAACAGCACTTCTTAAACATTTCAAAAAATACAGTATATTTAAACATGCCTCTCAATCAACCAAATATGAAAATAATCCTATTGCTTCCATGTTTTATACTATTTTCTATTGGACTAAAAGGCCAGACTAGTAAGAATGAAAAATATAAGCCGGTTAATATAGATTCGTTGCTAAAAACTCCCGTGATCTTACCAAAGGAAGGGTATTCTATTACTAATATTCAGTTTACGGCGAACTACGATAAAGAGACGGGGATGATTGGTGGTGTACATAGAGACCGTTTCCTACAGTTTCAGGATAAACATCCAGAAGTAATGTGGCAATTTATTCATGCCAGCGGCAAGTTCAAAATAGGAGATAGTACACACTATATCCCTTTTGGCACAGAAAGACTATATAGGTTAGCAAGAGATGCATGGGGAGACCAATTCGGGCCAAAAGTAATATTACATGTACAAATGCTAATTGGTAAATTTGAAAGATATGGCATCACCAGAGATTTTATCATAAGAGATATATTAATACCAACCGAATGACTCTTAAATTATGATACAAGCTGATTCTTTAAAAAATCTATATTCGAAAGCAAAGTTTGCTTTCAATAAATGTATTTTGAATCCAGATAACGGTTACCTAAAAGACGAGATTAATATTCCTATAAATGATATTATCTTGATGGAGGATTTTGTATGTGTGAAATTTCTTAAATATGAGATAGATACATTTGTAATAGAAGTAAAACTTCAATTGATTTCGCCAGACAAGCGTTTAATAGGAAAGTATTTTTATTATGAAAATGAAACAGGAGTGCAAGTTGACGATAGCTTGATATTTGATAACTCATGACTTTATAGATAATGGAAATAAAACAATTATTCGGTATATTCATTTGAAAATTAACCGACCTCATGAAATATTTTAACCTGCTCGCGCTCATCTTTCTCGTGCTCATCACGAAAGCGCAAACAACAGATAAACCCAAAGCTGATGCTTCGGTACCGACGTATGTTCAGAAATGGCTGATGAGTATCCGGCGCTGAGAGAGTTATTCAGGTTCAATGGAATCCCCTGGTATGTACTGGTAACCGCAGAGGGTAAAATACAGGATGATAATTTTGCTTCTCACAACATGAAAAGCGAATTCCAAAAGTACTTTCCAGGGAAATTTCCCATTGATTATTGGAAGTGACCCTAGGATGCAAATGGTTTATACCTGCTCGTTTTAAATAATCACTATCTTTAGCAACCCAACCTAAATTATTATGGAAAATTTAAAAGCTAAAGAAATGATATCCTCGGGACTAATCGGGTTAAGCGGCTTTGTAGCTCCGTTTTCTTTAATAAATATAATTTACTATTTCACTGATCTTGCTAAAAGTCCTTACCCGTTAAAATATCTTGTGCCAACTTTCATAATATCGTTAGCAGTTTTGCTTTATTGCTTTCATGTACTAAGGTCAATAAGGAAATATAGGAAACAAAATAGTCTCGACAGCATTTAATTATAGATTGTCCCAATTCATATTTTATTAAATTATGAATTGTCTTTATATCTATTTATTACTGCTTCTTATTAGAGATAATCATACCAATCAAGCAGAACAACTCTAACTAAAAAAGTTATGATAGTTCGCAGTTACAATGAACTACTTCAACTCCCCGGGCAAACGTACAAGGCAAGGTGATTTTACTAGTTATTTTATCTCATTATATCCATCAAAATCCGGGGCCTTAAAAGCTTAAATAAGGTAGCTCTACTTCTGGGGTGCTTCTGGGATGCCTCTGAGATGCTTCTGAGTCAACCTAACACCAACGCCAGACTTTCTTATGTTAATCTTAACCTTTGAACGAACATGACCTTAAGATTAACTGTAGAGGGACCGAAGCAATATCGAGGATGATCCAGAAGCATCTCATAAGCACTCCTGAACCAAAGCAGAAGGATAGACAAGCTACTATGAAATATTTTGTTAAATGTTTGGTTAGTATGTATTGAATTATATATTTTAGTTAATAGTTAACATTAATTTAACGCTTATGTATAATTTATCTCCTAATCAAGAAAATTTGATTGCGTACTTATTAGGGATAATGGAAATGCCGCCACAATTTGCAGATCTATTAAAACCTCATTTAAGTAAAGAAATTACCTATCATGAAGATACACAAGTATTAAAGGCGGATTCTGTGGCCGAAGTAGCATACTGGCCAGTGCGCGGCTATATCAGATCCTATACCTTAGTTCAGCCCGAAGAAGATAGAGAGTATTACCAGCAGAAAACAATAGATATCTCTTTGCCTGACAAGGTATCATTTGCAGCGAATAGCTTTATGAATAATGTTGAAGCTGATTTTAATATGGAAATAGCAAAGAGCAGTGTGATGATCGAATTTACTCGCGATTCTTTTATTGAACTTGGCCAGATGATGCCTGAGGTGAATCAGCTGGCGCTTAAAATTGTATCCGCAGGGGAGAAGGATTGGCATAAAAAGATGGAGATCTGTAAAAATTTGGCGTCTGATGGATATAAAACTTTTCTGGATCACTTTGATGCAGAGGTTGAGTCGTTTATTTATAAAAAGCATATTGCAAGTTATATTGGTACATCGCCTGAGAATTTGAGTAGGATAAGAAAGGCTGGTGGCTTTGGCGATGATTATTTGAGGAAGTAGGGAGAGTTTTAAGAAATACTTTCTATCTTGGTATGCTGCAATAAGAATCAATGATATTTCTTACTTTGTTGACAGACAATCTTCCATGGCTCTAATAAAAATAAAAAATACGCTCAAGATCTCCGATTTCGATAAACTCTATAAGGATCTATATTTTTTAATTGAAGAAAAATCGGTGATTGATGTTGAACTCCCCAAGTTAATCACTAAGAATTTTTTTTCGGTAACATCAGGATTGATTCAATTCATAGCAACCTGGATTAGATTCGGGCATCCTGGAAAATTAATCATTGACCTAGAAGATAAAAGAGAGGAAATAGATAAAATTTACCAAGAGGAGTTCTTTTTTCCAGTAGTTGCTCTGGTATGGAACGATGTTGAGATTATTAATCTTTCCGGAAAAAATTTCCG
>NZ_CAMLHF010000178.1 GCF_946479715.1 uncultured Pedobacter sp.
GGGAGAGGAAGAGAGAGAGAGAGAGAGACTGAAGAAATACTAGTAAGCCATCATCAAAAGCAGCCCAGACCATATAAGGATGAGAATCTAAGTGGTAAATTTCTCCTTTTGATGAAATTCCTATTACACCTGCAAAACCGTCAATAAGTTTCAGCTCTGCAAAAGATTTTTCACAAGCATCTTTCAAACTAAACCCATCGGTTACACGGGTAACTATCTTTGCTGCCATCGCAACATTAACAATATCTTCTCCTACGCCTGTACAAGAAATACCAGCAAATTGATTTGCAAAATTTCCTGCCACAGTGGCCGAATCACTAACCCTGCATGGGATTTCAAACCCCTTTCCTCCCGTTGAAGTTGCCGCAGCAATATTACCTTCAGCATCCAATGCCACACAACCTACGGTTCCTTTTCTTTCCTGCTGATTCAATTTCGCCTCGTACTCTTGCCGCCTTTGTTGGGTAATAGGATCAAAATAATCAAAGCCGTTTTTGCTAGCAAAAGCACATGCTCCTTCGCCACTTAACACTCTGTCTTCATAGCTTAGTAATTTCTCGGAAACCTGAATAGGATTTTTTACATCCTCAATATTGATAACCCCACTAAATTTTTGTGTTTTACCATCCATTAAAGACGCACTTAAGCGTACTTTGCCATCACTTTGTATCTGAGATCCCAAACCTGCATTAAACAATTGGTCATCTTCAAGCAAACTTACAGTATAAACTACGGTTTCTAAAGCGGTATGCGTTTGCAAATAACTATGAGCTTGGGTAACTATAGAAGCCAGGGCCTGTTGCTTTGCCCTTTTTGTTTCCTGATTGGTATCAGATTCACTAAAAAAACCACCGTGTATAATTACTTTCATCCTAATCTGTTGAAACAACCTTTGGATGATGAATAGTCAACTTATGCTCAGTAAGGTTATAAGTATCTCCATCACACATCACATGTACAATCATGTTTTTAATAGAAACAGGCTGCCCCATCTCAACATCTGTTAAATTGGTGTCAGCCATGTCTCTGCCATCAACCAAAATAACCATTCCACTGCCTATTGCTTCCATCTTATTTCCTTCCGAAATATATAATCCGGTATCTTCACCTAAACCTATTCCCAAAATTCCCGGATTACTCGCTGTAGCATATAACAAACGACCAATTCTACCTCTTTGGACAAAATGTGTATCTACAATTACACCATCAATAAATCCTAATCCACCGGTAATTTTAACCTCTCCTTTCAAAAGAGCATCCTTAGAACTTCCCTGATAGATCATGTTTTTTGATGATGCCGCAGCACCTGCTGATGTTCCTGCAATTACTACTGGTTCATTCTGATACTTATCTAATAAGATTTGGTGAATCGATGTTCCTCCGAATATGGATGACAAGCGAAGCTGGTCTCCTCCCGTAAATATAATCACATCAGCTGCCTTAACCCTCTCGCAATTCTCATTTGAATTAGCTTGCTCACGACTATTGATATTTAATACACCAACATCATGCACATCAAGCTGAGCAAATGCCTTTATATATTCTTCTCCAACTTTCTCTGGAATAAGTGAGGCCGTGGTAATGATTTCAAATCTGGATTTACTATCTCTTACAGATTCAACAGTGATTTTCTTTAAAATACCTCTTTCAAAAAAGTTCATATTTTGGGGCAAACCGAACTGAGTTTCGGTAAAACTTCCGGTATTTATTGCACCCCCTATAATAATTAATTTACCCTTCGGAGTCATTTTAAATATTTATATTTCCAATAGGGCCAAACTTAGATAAAATTGATTTGTAATGCAATTTTAACCCAATTAACAATTTCATTATTTAAACTTTACCTCCAAATTATTTACACAAAATATATTCACAACAAATTGGACTAACAGCTGCATAATTCTCAGAAAATTTTTATACTTTAATCTCTCCATTTAAAGCATAAAGTAATCCGGGTAAAAGTTCGAAATACTTTTAAAAATATGCTGTAAAAAAGCCAAGGGCATTTTCTTCAAAGAGAGCAATAGTAAACAACAAACTTATTTAAGCTTAGCGTGTTATAGAACTAACGCTAGGTGGTTTTAATCATTAAAGAACAAATTTATACCAATGAAAATATTAGGCATACAGGTGCTTCGTGGACCAAACATTTGGTCGATAAACAGAAAAAAGTTGATTCAGATGAGGCTGGATCTTGGGGAAATGGAGCAGAGGCCTACCAATCTTATCGATGGTTTTAGAGAACGTATCGAAAAATTGATCCCCACCTTGCAAACTCATCGATGCTCTAAGGGTGAACCCGGTGGTTTTTTAGCGAGGATTGAGGAAGGTACCTGGATGGGTCATGTAATTGAACACATTGCATTAGAAATTCAAACCCTGGCAGGCATGGATACTGGATTCGGAAGAACTCGACAAACCAAAACGGAAGGCATTTATAATGTCGTATTTAGTTACATTGAAGAAAAAGCAGGAATTTATGCTGCCGAAGCATCTGTCCAAATAGCAGAGGCATTAATAAATGATGATGAATACGATCTGGAAACGGATATACAGCGTATGCGCGAACTTAGAGAAATGGAAAGATTAGGGCCAAGTACAGGTTCTATAGTCGACGAAGCAATATCAAGAGACATTCCTTGGATAAGGTTAAACAAAAGCTCCTTAGTTCAGCTGGGTTATGGTAAAAATCAGGTCCGCTTTCGTGCTACCATGACTGAAAAAACGAATAGCATAGCTGTTGATATTGCCGGTAATAAAGATGAAACCAAAAGATTATTACAGGATTCCGCGATCCCCGTTGCTAAAGGAGTGACTATCTCAGATATCGAAGATCTTCCTGATGCTATAAAAAAAGTAGGCTTCCCATTGGTGTTTAAACCACTGGATGGAAATCATGGTAGAGGAGCCACTATAAATGTAAAAACAAAGGAAGCAGCAACAGCGGCTTTTGAATATGCTAAAAACTACTCCCGAAGAATTATCATTGAACGGTTTATTACCGGATACGATTTCAGGGTATTGGTAATTGATCATAAAATGGTTGCCGCTGCTTTGCGGGTTCCCGCACATATCACCGGAAACGGACAAGATACTGTTCAGCAATTGATAGATAAGGAAAATGAAGATCCAAGAAGAGGATATGGCCATGAAAATGTACTAACCGAAATTACGGTCGACAGAGATACTTTAGACTTGCTGGCAAAAAAGGAATATACATTAGATTCTATACCTCCACAGGGCGAAACAGTTTATCTAAAATCAACCGCCAACCTAAGTACCGGTGGTACGTCAATTGATGTTACAGATCTGGTTCATCCGCAAAACGTATTTATTAGTGAGCGCATTTCAAGAATAATCGGCTTAGACATTTGTGGCATAGATATCATGGCCGAAAACTTAACTCAGCCGCTTCCAGAAAACGGAGGAGTCGTTTTAGAAGTAAACGCAGCCCCTGGTTTCAGAATGCACCTTGCGCCAAGTGAGGGCTTACCGAGAAACGTAGCTGCTCCTGTTATTGATATGTTGTATCCCCCTGGCAAAGATGCCAGAATTCCAATTATTGCTGTTACTGGCACCAATGGAAAAACTACAACAACAAGATTAATCGCTCATATTGTTAAAAGCAATGGAACCAGGGTTGGTTTTACAACCTCTGACGGCATCTATGTGCAAAACACAAAACTCATGAAGGGTGATACTACAGGCCCGGTTAGCGCGGAGTTTATTTTAAGAGACCCCACTGTAGAATTTGCTGTGCTAGAAACCGCTCGCGGAGGTATTTTGAGAGCCGGGTTAGGATTTAACAAGTGTGACATCGGTGTTGTTACCAATATCCAGGAGGATCACCTTGGAATATCCGACATCCATACGCTAGATGATCTTTGCAGAGTAAAGGCTGTAGTAATAGGTGCAGTAAAGCGAACAGGATGGAGTGTACTCAATGCAGACAATAAATATTGTATAAAAATCGCTAACAATGCAGATAGCAATATCGCATATTTTAGCATGGACGAGAAAAATCCCGTTATTAAAGACCATTGTAAAAAAGGCGGCATTGCTGCTATTTATGAGAATGGGTATATAACCATCAAAAAAGGCGACTGGAAAATAAGGGTTGAAAAGGTTACCCACATCCCTTTAACTTTTGGCGGCAGCGTTGATTTTATGATCCAGAATGTCCTCGCGGCTACCCTCGCTACATTTTTATGGGGATATAAGATCGAAGATATCCGAATGTCGTTAGAAACATTTATACCTTCTGCAGCTCAAACTCCAGGCCGAATGAACACCTTTAAATTTAAGGAATTTAAGATCCTGGTTGATTTTGCTCATAACCCCGATGGCTTTAATGGAATAAAAGCCTACTTACAAACTATTGAGGCGACTGAACATGTAGGCGTAATATCAGGCACTGGCGACAGGAGAGATGAAGACATAAAAGAGACTGCCAGAATTGCTGCACAGATGTTTGATAAAATCATTATCTGTCAGGAAAAATACCTGAGAGGTCGTGATCAACAGGAGATAATAAATTTGTTGATAGATGGCATTCATGAGGTAAAACCAAACATGGAAATCATTATCAATAATAATGGAAATGATTGTTTGAAATACATTATTGCAACTGCAAAATCAGGATCATACATTACTATTTTAAGTGATACTATTGATAATGCAATTGTTAAGGTTTCTGAATACTTAGATAAGGAATTCGGGGTTTAACAGAATATCACATCATAAAAAAGGCCGGGAAATTTCCCGGCCTTTTTTATTTACTCATAGCTTACTAAGTATAAGGTATCCTAAATGAATTTCATCTTTTGGGATATCTGCAGCTGGGCTGATTTGTAACTTATAATATTGTTTAATACTAGTCGGTAGTATGTCGTCAATTTCAAACACATCATCAACATCTACACCATATTTATCATCAATATGTGATGTAGCCCCATCAAATCCTGCATGTCTATAAAAGGCTGTTTCTTTTGCCTTTTTAATGGCTGTAGCCTTCTCATCAGAAACAGTTAGCATTTTATAGTGAAGCTCGTCAAACTCTCCCTCTTTATAACCTCCTAAATTTAAAAAGAAAAGTTTATCAGCGGTAGATTCTTCTTTCTTGCTTACAACTTTTATCTGGCACCCATCAACTTCTGTTACCTCGCGCCAGGCATCAATATGTATTTTGCCATTTGCCTCTGGCCAAAAAGCAATAATTTCTTCTTTAATATCTTTTAATGAATTACCTACTGTAAAGAAAACATCATGTTGTTCCGTATGCCTGCCCTGAGGGGTACAGCCCAGTAATAACATAAATAATTTTGGTGATTCCATAATACGCATCAGTTTAAATCCGCTCTTTAAGCTCTTCGATCAATTCTTTACACCTTGCCTCTATCTCCAAAAACACCGGTTCAAAAAGATTATTGTCGAAATATGGATCTGTTACTTCGTTTTCGTCAGTTAAAAACAACTTTACTTTTTTGCGCTGTTCTTCACTCGTTGCCAATCTCTGAACGTCCTTTAAATTATTTCTATCCATAACAAGGATGCTGTCGAATTCGTTAAACATATTTTTATTGAAATGTTTAGCTCTTTGCTTAGAAATGTCATATCCAAAGTTTTTCGCAACTGCAATACTTCTTCTGTCGGCAGGCTGATTTATATGCCAATCGCCTGTTCCCGCCGAAGCAACACCCCAATCTAATCCTTCTTCATTAATCAAATGCCTCATAATTCCCTCTGCCAATGGCGAGCGACAAATGTTACCAAGGCAAACCATTAGAATTTTCATTATTTATAAATGTCGTTTAGAATATTTGCCAAACAAACACCTCCTTTTAACAGCTGCTCATTCAACAGATTTACAAAGTCGAAGTTGTATTTATAACTCAGCTTATCTTCAGGCTTTGTGTTCTCGTAAATTTTATTGCATGCCAGATAAGATCCATAAACAAAATCTTTAAGGGAGCTGTCTCTCCAAACGCTCAATTGTTCATCATTAGGATAATTAATAGCGCTAGCATACTCTGTGTAACTCAACTCCTGATACTCTATTAATGATTCATCCCAAACCCTGTGCAAATTGGACTTCTCGCCAAACCAGGTAACAAAAACTCTGTTACCACCTAAATCTTCTTTACGGGCGGTATGCATTGGTTGATTTAAATCACCAACAAGGTGTATAAGTAACCGCATGGCAAGTTTTTTTTGATCTGGAGTACTTTGCCCATTCTTCAAAACAGAAACCATTTGCGGAATCTTATTGTACACATTGGCAGCAGTATCTTTATCTAAAAAGTCAAACACCCCCTGTTTATCCAATCCCGCAGGTAGGTTTACAAAATGCCAGTTGTAGAGATAATTATAAGAAGGATCCGATTTAATAAAATCGCCCCAATTACTTGCCATAGCTAAGCTTTCATAACCTAAAACTCCTTTAATACCCTTTTTTGCTCTCTTACTAAGGTGGCTTTCTGCTATCTGACCTACTATTCTATGGCCAAGCATTCCCCAGGCACCTGCACTTAATGGCATATAAGCCAACATAGAAAAAACTATAATTGCCTTAAAAATCTTACCTACTCTTTTCATCTTTGTCTACTTTTAATTGCTCCGCATTTATACTATAAGCTCTGCGGCTTACAAATTATTTTTTCTACAAGCTTTAAATCCACCTCTCTTTGATTATCGGTACCTTCAAGCAACAACCTATTTGTGTCTGCCAATTTAATTTTGAAGATTTTAATATACTGTCCTATCTGGTAACACCCCGAAATCTTTTGTTTATAATTAGACTTTGTGAAAGTACCTGTCAAAAAAACACTATCAGCCCTAACCTGATAAACCCCCTTGGCATACTCTTTCCACACTCCGTTATTGAAACAGGAATCAGCATAGTAATTCACTTTAGAATGGGTAATCAGATCTACATAAAATGAATCACAGGTGAATTTGAATTTATGTTGTGTGTAGTTCAGTAATTGATCTGCACTTGGCACACTATCCTGATTCCAAATTCCTTGCAAAATTGGCGATCCTTCTCCTTGTACATTTGGCATTCTCCTGCAAGAGAAGAGTACGCATAAAAACAATAACACAGGAAACAATAATCTCCATATATATGGGTAATTATTCATTCCCTATTTTAAGCTACCTACCATATCCTCTGGACGAACCCACTCATCAAATTGCTCACCGGTAAGCAAGCCCAATTCTATAGAAGCTTCACGCAAGGTTTTATTCTCTTTATGCGCTTTCTTTGCAATTTTAGCAGCATTTTCATATCCAACATGAGGATTCAAAGCAGTAACCAGCATCAAAGAATTTTGTAAATGTTTCTTAATTTCTGGCAGGTTAGGTAAAATTCCTTCAGCACATTTATCATTGAACGAAACACAAGCATCACCAATTAATCTTCCTGATTGTAAAACGTTAGCAGCGATAACAGGTTTAAAAACATTCAATTCAAAATGTCCATTACTACCACCTATACCTACTGTAACATCATTACCCATTACCTGAGCACACACCATAGTCATAGCCTCAGGTTGTGTTGGATTAACTTTACCCGGCATAATAGATGAGCCCGGTTCATTATCAGGGATGATGATCTCGCCTATTCCGCAACGAGGACCAGAACTTAGCATCCTTACATCATTTGCAATCTTCATTAAAGAAACAGCGGTACGTTTGTAAGCAGCAGAAAGTTCAACCATGGCATCGTGGGCAGCTAGTGCTTCAAATTTATTAGGTGCTGTTACAAAAGGAAGTCCTGTTAATTCTGCAATTTTCTTAGCAACCAGAACGTCATATCCTTTAGGTGTATTTAAACCGGTCCCAACAGCCGTTCCTCCTAAGGCAAGTTCACTAATCATTACCAAAGCATTTTTCACCGCTCTGATACTGTTATCTATTTGTTGAACATATCCCGAAAATTCCTGCCCTAGCGTTAAAGGTGTTGCATCCATAAAATGGGTACGTCCAGTTTTAACGATATCCTTAAATTCAATTGCTTTTTTATGTAAAGTATTACGCAATTTTTCTAAGCCTGGTATAGTAATTTCTACTGCCTGCTTATAAGCGGCAATATGCATTGCTGTAGGATAAGTATCGTTTGATGACTGAGACTTATTTACATCATCATTGGGATGAAGTACTTTTTTATCATCCCCCAATGATCCGCCATTTAAAACATGCGCGCGATTTGCAATTACCTCATTGGCATTCATATTACTTTGAGTACCTGAACCGGTCTGCCAGATTACTAATGGAAATTGATCGTCTAAACTACCTGCTACAACTTCATCGCACGCTTTTGCAATTAACTCAGCTTTTTCCGTTGTCAAAACTCCAAGTTCAGTATTTGCTAAGGCAGCAGCTTTTTTCAAATAACCAAATGCATGTATAACCTCCTTTGGCATTGAAGCCTCCGGACCAATCTTAAAGTTATTTCTTGAACGTTCAGTTTGAGCACCCCAATATTTATCAGCAGGTACTTGTACTTCACCCATCGTATCGTGTTCGATTCTAAAATTCATAGTATTCTAAGTTTTATACTTGCAAATTTAAGGTTTTTAAAATTTTTAAAGAGCCCTTTAGTGTCAGATGTTTAATACAACTTCAAAAAAATCTGCAAATAAAATAAAACCTGCAATGTTTAAAACTCTTTTACGTTAAAAGCATTATTATTCCTTAATTTTCGGGCTTTTAAACTGTACACACAATTCATGAGTTATCGTAATATTCTAGCAGTGGCTTCAATGGCCGCCTTTTTATTTATTGCCTGTTCAAATTCCAGAAAAAGCACAACATTACAAGAGCCCAGTAAAGAACGTACTGTTGAAGATGATAAGGCTGATAGTGTGCTTTTAGCATATGATCCTGCAAAAGGTGATAAATGGATAGCTGATTTTGTACAGAATCTTCATAAAAAGTACGGCTTTAATGGAAATATGCTGGTTGCAAAGGATGGCAAAATCCTTTATGAAAAAGCTATTGGCTGGGCAGATTACCTGCATCGCGATAGCCTAAAGATAAACTCTGAATTTGAACTCGCCTCAGTAACTAAAACTTTTACCGGTACTGCCATCATGCAATTAGTTGAGCAAGGTAAACTTTCTTTAAATGATGATGTAAAAAAGTTTTACCCTAACTTTCCGTATGATGGAATCAAAGTAAAACTGCTCCTTTCGCACCGCAGCGGAATGATGAACTATGTGTATTTCATCGATGACATATGGCGCAAAGAAAAGCGTGACATGAAAAAGGGAGTATCAAATCAGGAAGTGATGGAGGTCATTGCAGAGAAAAAACCAAATCCATATACTAAACCGGATAATCGATTTCACTATAACAACTCCAATTATATGGTGTTGGCAGCAATCATAGAGAAAGTAACAGGCAAGCCCTATTCCGATTATATGATGGAGAACATTTTTAAACCGGCTGGTATGAAGCATACTCATGTTTATTCAACTACGGTTTACCCAAAAATACCTGTAGATGTTGTTGGACATGACCGTTCATGGAGATACTCTGTAGCGCAAAATTTCCTGGACGGCCCTGTAGGCGATAAAGGCATATATAGTACACTGCATGATTTGGTTCTTTATGACAAGGCTTTAAAAAATGGCAGGCTACTAAAAAAGGCAAGTCTTGATTCCGCCTATACTGGCCACAACAAAGCTATCAACGGGCATTTTAATTACGGTTACGGATGGCGCATATTTGATGGAGATAACGGCCGTAAAGTAGTATATCACACAGGGTGGTGGCATGGATTCAGACACATTTATGTACGCGATGTTCAGAAAAATATTGTTATTATATTTCTGGGCAACCTTACTAACGGAAGTTTGCTACACCTTGATGAACTTTACAAGTATCTTAAAACACCTATTATACGTAAAGGTGCTTATTCAGGCTCAGGATCCCTACCGGGAAGCGACGAGGATTAAGATATTTTATCAAATGCTATACCTCTGCTTCTTTTAGAGAGGTAAGTTCTTAGGAGACTATTTTGAGGATTCTCCAGATTAGGATCCTCAGAAAGCGTTTCAATTACAGTATTTCTAGCTTCCTGTAATATCTGCTGATCTTTAGCAAGATCAGCAAGTTTAAGCTCCAGTACACCGCTTTGTTGTGTTCCGGAAATATCTCCGGGCCCCCTTAGCTGTAAATCTATTTCCGAAATCTCAAACCCGTTGTTTGTTTTTACCATGGTTTCTAACCGCAGCTTACCATCGGGACTCAATTTATTTCCCGACATTAGAATACAAAATGATTGCTCTGCCCCCCGACCTACTCTTCCACGTAACTGGTGTAGCTGTGAAAGCCCAAATCGTTCTGCATTTTCAATAACCATTATCGAAGCATTGGGCACGTTTACGCCAACCTCTATAACTGTAGTGGCAACCATAATCTGCGTTTTGTGATCAATGAAGCGTTGCATTTCAAATTGTTTGTCTGCATTGCTCATCTTTCCATGCACTATACTAATTTGATAATCGGGTAAAGGAAAGTGATAACTAAGTTGCTCAATCCCCGCTTCAAGATGTAATAGATCTAACTTCTCACTCTCCTTTATTAAGGGATATACAATATAAACCTGACGACCCTTCTTAATCTCCTCCTTCATAAATCCAAACATCCTTAGGCGTTGCCCCTCAAAAAGGTGTCTTGTTTCAATTGGTTTTCTTCCTACTGGTAATTCATCGATAACAGATACATCAAGGTCTCCGTATAAGGTCATAGCCAACGTACGGGGAATTGGCGTAGCAGTCATCACTAAGATATGAGGGGGGACAACGTTTTTTCTCCAAAGTTTTGCTCTCTGTTCAACACCAAACCGGTGTTGTTCATCAATTACCACAAGTCCCAAATTCTTAAACACAACCTTGTCCTCTATCAAAGCATGGGTACCAACCAGAATATCAATCTCACCGGTTTCAAGCTCATTATGAAGTTGTGTTCTTTGTTTTTTTGTGCTGCTACCTGTAAGAATAGCAACCTTCACCAACCGATCCTTTAACAGATCTACAATAGATTGATAATGCTGACGCGCTAATATCTCTGTAGGAGCCATCATACAGGCCTGATAACCATTATCGCTTGCAAGCAGCATACTCATAAGTGCAACAACTGTTTTCCCACTACCTACATCTCCCTGCACGAGTCGATTCATCTGAATACCTCGTTGCGTATCAAGCCTGATCTCCTTTATTACTCTTTTCTGTGCATTTGTTAATTCAAAAGGCAGAATCTCTTTATAAAACGTATTTATTCTTTCTCCAACTATATCAAATGAGTGACCTTTAAATCTCATTTCCCGCAACTGCTTATTATGCAATAATTGAAGTTGAATAAAAAACAGTTCTTCAAATTTTAATCTCCGCTCAGCAGATTTCAGCGACTTAACATCCTTAGGAAAATGAATATTTAACAAGGCTTCTTTCCTGCCAACCATTTGATATTTTTCCAAAATATATGGAGGAATGGTTTCTACTATTTCCTTAAGATGCTGTTCAATTAATAAGGTCTGCAGTTTTTGGATTCCCTTACTATCCAGAAAAAACTTCTTCAGTTTTTCAGTAGAATGATATACAGGTTGCAACCTTAAGTTACCAGTTATAG
>NZ_CAMLHF010000179.1 GCF_946479715.1 uncultured Pedobacter sp.
ATCCGATCTACGTTTGTACAGATATGTACAGGGGAACGTGGCGTGATGTTTATCTGGATCAGCATACACTTGCAGAATTGCCTGCATCAAACAAAAGATTAAGGGATGAAGACCTTGCATCCTGGATCCGCCGCTCTAATTATGGTTTACATGTGGGGGCATTTGCGGGCCTTACCACTAAGATCATTTATTTCTTTGCCAGCCTTATATGTGCCAGCTTACCGATTACCGGCTTCTACGTATGGTGGGGCAAAAGAAAAAAAGCAACTAAAAAGAATAAACTAGTTCCGATACTCTCTTAAATAAAAACTTATGAAAACATATATTATGGGAAGCCTAAAGCTTGCTACAGGAATTCTATTACCCTTTATTTTGCTTATTTTCTTAATCGCTTACCAAACACCTTGCTACGCACAAACCAAGGGAAATATATCAGGAAAAGTAGTTGATACTGAAGGAACTCCTATAGAATATGTTTCCGTAGGCTTGCTCTATGAAGATGGAAAAATGGTAAAAGGAGCATTAAGTGACTCGACTGGTAAATTCACATTTTTGGCTATCCCTGATGGAAAATATCTTGTAAAGATCAGTGGCGTAAGCTATCATCCGCTTACTACCCAAACATTTATTATCTCTGTCGAAAACAGAATACTGGATTTGGGGCTTTTAAAGTTAAAAGAGGATAGCAAATCACTAAATGCGGTAGTGATATCGGCACAGAAAAAGCTAATAGAACAGACTATAGATAAGACCGTGATCAATATAGAAAACAGCATCCTGTCTGAAGGCAATACTGCCTTAGAGCTCCTCGAAAAAGCTCCTGGTGTTAGAGTTGGTGAAGACGGACAGATTTCTTTAAAAGGGCGTTCTGGTGTATTGGTAATGATTAATGGAAAATCTACTTATCTCTCTCCAAAAGAATTAAGCACGCTGTTAAAAGGAACCAATTCCTCTTCAATTTCAAAAATAGAGATCATGAGCAATCCATCTGCTAAATATGATGCTGCAGGAAATGGAGGTATCATCAATATCCAGATGAAAAAAAATATGAAAACCGGCTTAAATGGATCTGTAACTTTAAATGGAGGAGCTAGCAGAAATGCCCGTTACGGCAGCGCATTAGGCTTAAACTACAGAAACGAGAATGTGAATATTTACGGGAGCTATGATTACGCTTATCGTGGTGAAACAGAATACCTGGATTTTGTAAGACGTTTTTATGATACCGGCAATATTGGAGGTATCCCAAATCGGACTTCGTATCAGGATACAGAAACCGATGAGCCACTTCACACAAATAACTTCAGACTTGGGTTTGATTATGAGCTGGACAGTTCCAACACAATCGGATTGCTTATAAATGGTAATGTTGGGAAATATACACACGATAGTAAGACAGGAAACAGGTTAATTTCTGGTGATGGAACAATAATTAGTCATATGGCTACAACGAATTATGATCAGCAGAACTGGAAAAACTTGACCTACAATGTCAACTATCTTCATAAATTTAAAAAAGAAGGCAGAACATTCTCTGCTGATGCCGATTTTGCAAGCAATAGCTTTACTTCAAAACTAAATCTAAAAACAACAATACTTCAGTCGGCCGATGGGCAGACCGGAACAACCACAAACAGACGGGGATACGTGCCTGCCGTAACAGATGTTTACCTTGCCAAGGTAGATTACTCAGATCCACTTACCAAAACAATAAAATTAGAAAGTGGATTAAAAAGCAGTATCATACAGTCTGACAATAACCTTCGATACGATATCTTAAACAACGGCAACTGGGAGTACGACAATAATGGCAGCAATCATTTCAAGTATAAAGAACAAATACATGCAGGTTACGTGAACATCAATAAAGAATTTAAAGGCTTTAGCCTGCAAGCAGGTTTAAGAGGGGAATATACAAGAACGCAAGGTCATCAAATAACTACCGATTCTTTATTGACCCGCAGCTACGTCCAAATGTTCCCGAGTGTTTTTGTTAGTAAACCAATGGGCGCAAATCATTTGATTCAGGTAGCTTATAGCAGGAGAATAGAAAGACCGGATTATGGAGACCTCAATCCATTCAGAGTGTTCAGAGATCCACTCCTTTTTTATCAGGGTAATCCTTTTTTAAAACCAGAACTGATTAATACCTTTCAATTGAGCCATAGTTTTAAGGGGAAATATACTACCGCAATAAACTACAACCAAACCACCGATGTGATTACCTGGTTAAGTGGTCAGATAGATTCATTAAATACCACGTTTGAATCTCCTCAAAATTTAAGCAGGCTAATTAACTATGGCATTAGCTTTACTGCCTCTACCACATTTTTTGATTGGTGGAATGGAACACATTTCGCAAACATCTTTCGTAACGAGTATAAAGGAAATGTGCAGAACAATACGTTTAACAACAATACAACGAGTTTTAGTTTCAACTCTCAAAACTCATTTAAAGCCGGCAAAGGCTACACGATGGAGTTAAGTGGCTTTTATTACTCCGGTTCAGTTTATGGCATATCCACTTACAAGGGGAGCTATGCTATGTCAACAGGGGCACAAAAGACTATATTAAAAGACAAAGGAACCATTAAACTTATGATAAATGATATTTTCCAATCTAACAGATATAGGGAGCAAACAAAATATCAGAATATAGATATGTATACCAATAAAAGGCCTGATAGCCGTAGGGTGATGTTATCTCTTTCTTACCGTTTCGGTAATCAAGACCTCAGTAAAAAAGACCGCAAAACAGGTAGCGAGGACATTCAGAACAGAGTTAAGGGCGGGGGATAAGTACTGTAATGACCTGTGTTATTATTCCTGTAATTAAGGAAATACTAATCGCAATATATAGCCAGCTATTTCCAAAATAATCATACTCCAATGAGGATAGAATTATATTGTAGGTCCATACTACCAAAAATCCGGCAAACACCAACACCAGCAACCCAAGTATAAAAGATATCGTTGTAGGTTTTATGTTCTTCTCGGCATTCCTGATTGTGAGTGCACTAAAAGCTATTACCATAAAAACGCCAATCATCGCATAAGATGTACTGTTTAGCAAGTAAAACAAAAAGTATACAATTGCCAACACAATATTTATAAATGATATGGATCTTAACATCTGTTAAAGGTAGTGATTCAACTGCAGGTACTACATTAAGAAAAATGTAAAACAAGAGAACCATTCGGCCTTATTTTTGTTTAACTTTCATAAAAGAACATCATTATGAAGAAAGAAACTAAAATAATTGCAGGTATATTGGCAGGAGTAGCTCTTGGCACGGCAATAGCAGTAATACTATCATCAGATAAAGATGGTGAAATGAAAGGCAAAGTAACAGATTGGTTCTGCGATTTATTAGATTCTTCTAAAGACAAATTTGCAGATGTTTCAGATAAGGTAAAGGATACTATTGCAAAAGTAAGAGCATAATATATTCTGAATGAAGATTGCTTTTCATGGTGCAGCACGTGCTGTAACTGGTAGTAAACACCTTATTACCCTAAATAACGAGACTCAAATTTTATTGGACTGCGGCCTTTTTCAAGGCATGGGCGACATTACAGAGGGCTTAAATGAGTCCTTCGGTTTTGATCCTTCAAAGGTTACCTACATGATTTTATCTCATGCACACATAGATCATTGCGGATTGCTGCCAAAGTTGGTCTCCGAAGGTTTTAATGGCCCTATATATTGCACTCCTGCAACACGTGATCTGGCAAGAATCTTACTACTGGATTCGGCCAAAATACAAATGCAGGATGCAGAATATGCAAACAGGAAAATTAAACGTGTAGAGGATCAGGAAATGCCTTTGTACACAGACAAGGATGTTAATAAAACGCTTAGTCTGTTTAAAACGGTTCCATATGACCAGGATTTTGAAATAGATCCTAACATAACCCTACGCTTTACTGATGCAGGACACATTGTTGGCAGCGCAGCCGTTCATCTAAAAATAACTGAAGATGGAAAAGTAACACATATCACCTTTAGCGGAGATGTAGGACGTTATGGTGATTTACTGCTAAAAAGTCCGCAGACATTTCCTCAGGCTGATTATATCATTATGGAATCTACTTATGGCGATTCCCTGCATGTAGATTTGGAGCCAATTGAGAGTATGTTATTGCAAATTATCAAGAATACATGCGAGGTCAAGAAAGGAAAAGTAATTATACCTGCTTTCAGCGTAGGCCGTACTCAGGAGCTACTTTATGCGTTAAACGGACTGGAGCTCAAAAACCAATTACCGGATGTTCGTTATTATGTAGATAGCCCTCTCTCACTTGAAGCAACTCAGGTGCTAAAAGACCATCCTGAAGTATACAACAACGGCGTTAAAGAGGTCTTCAAAGTAGATCATGATATCTTCGATTTCAAAGGCTTAAAATTTATAGAGAGTGTTGAGGAATCCAAAGCACTGAATGGTGATGATCGTCCTTGCGTGATTATATCCTCATCCGGAATGGCCGAGGGCGGCAGAGTAAGACATCACATCAGAAACAACATAACCGATCGCAAAAACACCATTTTAATGGTCGGGTATGCAACGGCTAATTCCTTAGCCGGCAGGTTAATTGCCGGACAAAAAAGGGTGTGGCTATTTGGTCAGGAATATGATGTGCAGGCCGAGGTCCGCTCTATAAAATCCATGAGTGCACACGGTGATTATGAAGATCTATTGCAGTTTTTATCGGTACAAGATCCCTCAAAAGTTAAGCAACTATTTCTTGTTCATGGAGAGTATGAAGTACAGCAAAAATTTGCACAACGTATAATCAGCAATGGTTTTAAAAGTGTAAACATTCCCGAATATCATCAGGAGTTTCAATTATAACAGGCAAAGGTTTTTATCTTTGCCTTTATGGATGTTTTCGGTGAAGCTTTAAAAGATCAATTTACAAAACCACCCGCTGAAACTTTATGGGTACATAACTCTTATGATGACCCGGAGGAAATGCCGGTTGATGTTTATTTTAGAGGTGAAGATGAAATGCCAGAGTTGGAGCTTAAGGCTTTAGCACTGTGCAATGGAAAAGTACTTGATGTGGGTGCTGGCGTGGGAAGCCATGCCCTCATTTTGCAAAAACGTGGGTTAAATGTAACCGGAATGGACATTTCTGCTCCGGCGGTTACCATTATGAAACAACGAGGGTTAAAACAGGCCATCGAAGGAAACATACTTACTTATAAAGAAGACACCTATGACACCCTCCTCTTTATGATGAACGGCATTGGCCTTACAGGATCAATTGCAGGACTAAAGGCTTTTTTAAAGCACGTTAAACACCTGCTAAACCCTGGCGGCCAATTGGTATTTGATAGTTCCGACCTATCCTATCTCTATCAGGAAATACCTTTTCCTCTTAATGGCTATTATGGAGAGGTAAGTTTCAGATACGAATATAAAAGCATTAAAGGCAATTGGTTTAAATGGGTTTATGTAGACCAAAAAACTCTTAAAGATATCGCTCAGCAATCTGGCTGGGATGCCGAAATAATTTTTGAAGACGATCATGATCAATATTTAGCACGGTTAACATTAAGCAAATAAATAGTATGCTTGAACTTATTAAACAACCATGGCCATGGTATACATCAGGCCTGGCCATCAGTTTTATAATGGTAATTCTGATCTTTTTTGGGAAATCCTTTGGCTTTTCATCAAACCTGCGAACCATGTGTAGCATGCTGGGAGCGGGGAAATGGGTAAGCTTTTTTAATTTCGACTGGAAAGCGCAACGATGGAACTTACTTTTCCTGGTTGGTTCCGTAATCGGTGGTTTTATTTCTGCGAATTGGCTTCAATCAGATGTTCCTTTAAATTTATCGCAGGCAACAATTCAAGACCTTCAAAAACTTAACATTCAGTTCGACGGAAACATTGTTCCCTCGCAATTATTTAACTGGGATTTTCTGGCAACAGGAAAAGGTCTGCTGATTTTTCTTGGAGGAGGTTTTTTAATTGGTTTTGGAACACGATATGCAGGCGGCTGTACATCAGGCCATGCCATCAGCGGGTTGTCCAACCTCCAAACCCCGTCGCTTATTGCGGTTATCGGCTTCTTTATTGGCGGCCTGGTGATGACTCATTTAATTTTTCCACTTCTATTTTAATCATTAACTCATGATGAAATCAGTTAAATACATTCTTGCCGGCACACTGTTTGGCATTATTATGAGTAAATCAGAAGCCATATCCTGGTATCGCATTCAGGAAATGTTCCGGTTCCAATCATTCCATATGTTTGGCATTATGGGCACTGCTGTAATTGCAGGTGTAATTGCAGTTTGGTTAATGAAAAAAATGAAATCCCGTGATGTTCAAGGAAAGCCAATTTCATTTACAGATAAGGAAAAATCATGGCGTAGATATTTATTTGGCGGCACCATTTTTGGATTGGGGTGGGCACTTACAGGCGCTTGTCCGGGACCAGTTTTTGTGCTGCTCGGACAAGGCTACCTGGTAATGATAGTAGTAATAATTGGTTCGCTATTGGGTACATTTGTTTACGGATTATTAAGACACCGTTTACCTCATTAACCTAAGCCTTCTCTTCCCAAATGGAGGCAATATTTACAATGGTTTGAACTGCTTTTTCCATGTCCTGTACCGATGCCCATTCTTGTTTACCATGAAAAGCATGCTCTCCGGCAAAAATATTAGGACAAGGCAAGCCCATAAATGAAAGTCGTGAACCGTCAGTACCACCTCTTATGCTTTGTTGCTTAGGCACAATTCCTGCCCTTTTAATCGCTTCAACACCATATTCAATTACCTGAGGATACTGATCCAATACCTCTTTCATATTACGGTACTGAGGGGTTATTTTTAGCTCATAGGTAGAGTTTGGAAAATCTTCAATAATATTCTGAACTGTTGCGTCCAATAATTCTCCATTGGCACTTAATTCTTCATCATTAAAAGCACGAAGAATAAAGCGAGCCTCGGCGTGTTCAACGCTTCCTCCAAAAGTAACAGGATGGATAAACCCTTCTTTAAGCTCTGTAGACTCAGGAGAAAGACAATCTGCAGGTAGTGCACTAATTACGTCAGACAAGATCTTTATAGCGCTTTCCATTTTTCCTTTAGCAAAACCCGGATGCGTACTCACACCATTTATGGTTAATATGGCCCCATCCGCAGAAAATGTTTCATTTTCTATTGAACCTAAAGTTTCGCCATCAATTGTATATGCAAAATCAGCACCAAGCTTTTTCAAATCTGCTTTATCTACCCCACGGCCAATCTCTTCATCAGGTGTAAACAGGATCCTGATTTTTCCGTGTTTAATTTCAGGATGCGATATTAAAAAGGATGCTGCTTCCATGATCTCGGCAAGTCCGGCTTTGTTATCTGCTCCAAGAAGTGTTGTTCCGCTTGCAGTAATAATATCATTCCCTATCTGATCTTTTAAATCTGGATGTTCTTCCATCTTTAAAATGATTGATTCATCATCAGGAAGTACCAGATCCTGTCCTTGATAATTGGAATGAATAATGGGTTTCACATTTTTACCGCTGCAATCAGGAGAAGTATCCATGTGCGAGCAGAAACAAATTACAGGGACCTTTTTTTCTGTAGTGGAAGGTATAGTTGCGTACACATAGCCAAAATCGTCAAGATGCGCGTCGGTAACTCCCATTTCCAAAAGTTCCTCGACAAGAACCTTTCCCAGATCCTTTTGCTTAGCTGTTGATGGAGTTGTTTCAGATAATGGGTCTGATTGTGTATCAATTTGAACGTACTTTGTGAACCTACCTTGAAGTGTTTTGTTATTATTTTGATATTTTAGCATATTCATATAGAAAAAAACAAAGTTATATATAAGATTACTAAATAGGTTCGAAACTTAAAGAAGAAACTTTGAAAGCAATATTTACCTCAATCCTGGCTCTTTTACTTTGTTTAACCGCTACAGCGCAATCTAACTTTTACAAACTTAGCCTGGGCGGCGGCGGAGGGCTTACCCAATCGTTTACAGACTATGAAAAGTACAAGTTTGGAAAGTCTATTTACGGTGTTGGCGAATTCTTTTTTACCCCTTTCATTAGTCTCGGCGGAGAAGGACAGATAGGTCGGATTAAAGGTGAAAGCAGAGATCCTACCTTTGAGACACCACAATTCGTTAACGCTTACAAATCATTAACAATTAATGCAAAACTCTACCTGGGCGCTTTAATTGACTATAAAAGAAATGGTTTTTCTAACACTATAAAAGGGTTATATATGGGCGCGGGTTTGGGAGGTATATTAAATAACATAAGCGGCGCCGAAACCCCGAAAACGAAAGACATCATTGTACCTCTTAATATTGGATACACTTATTACTTTCCTAATAAAGCCGGCTATTATAGATATGGGATCAATGCAAACTATCAAAGCACCATTAGCCTTGATGGAGGTTTAGATGGAAGAGAAGAAACTTCCCATACAGACATTTACACTTATTTTACTATCGGTATCAGGTATCAATTTGGACCAATGGGACTTTCCACAAAAACACTGTATTAAACCGGCATTTCCCCTAATGAAGCCCTACCTCATCATCTTACTTTTATTAATAGCAATGGATACATCAGCACAATTAACGCCGTACGAATTAAGCGGCAAAAAAGAAACTGCAACTTATTATGAAGCCATTAAGCACTATGAACAATTAGATAAGGCGTACGAACAGGCTAAGTTATTTACCTATGGGAACACTGACTTTGGCAAACCCCTGCACCTTTTGGTTTTATCAAAAGACAAAATATTTGACCCTATTGCCATAAGAAAAAACAACAAGCGTATTTTACTAATAAACAACGGCATACACCCGGGAGAGCCCGAAGGCATAGATGCCAGCATGATGCTGGCCAGAGATTTATTAAAAGGGAACTCATTACCTAAAGACGTTGTGATCTGTATCATCCCCGTTTACAACATAGATGGCAGCTTTAACCGAACAAGTACATCCAGGGCAAACCAGAATGGTCCAGTGGCCTATGGTTTTAGGGGAAATAGTAAAAATTACGACCTGAACAGGGATTTTATAAAAACAGATTCTAAGAACTCCCATTCCTTTCAGGAAATCTTTAATATCTGGCAACCGGAAATATTCGTAGATACACACACCAGTAATGGTGCAGACTACCAATATGTAATGACACTAATTCCAACTCATAAAGACAAGTTAAATCCTATCTTATCTGGATACATGACTAAAACCATGTTACCATCTCTATATGCAGGGATGAAAAAAGCTGGTTATGAGATGATCCCTTATGTAAATTCTGTTGAAGAAACACCAGATGCAGGAATCACAGGCTTTTTAGAATCGGCAAGGTATTCTACCGGATACACAACGCTGCACAATACAATTGGCTTTATGCCAGAAACCCATATGCTGAAAGATTATGATAAGAGGGTCGATGCAACATATCGCCTTTTGCAGATCTATATAGACATAGTAGTTCGAGACGCAAAAGTAATTGGAGAGAATAAACAAAAGGCAGATGAGGAAACGGCGAAGCAAACTGCATTTCCTATAGAATGGAAACTCAATGAAAATCTGGCAGAAGACCTGGAGTTTAAAGGATATACGGCAAAACAAAAACCAAGCGAGGTAAGTGGGTTAGATCGCCTGTATTACGACAGAAATGAGCCTTACACTAAAACCATAAAATACTGGAATACTTATCAGCCATCCGTTACCATTACAAAGCCGCTTGCGTACGTTATCCCAAAGGCCTGGGACAAAATAATTGGCCTGCTAAAGCTAAACAATGTAAAAGTACAGCAGCTGCAGAAAGATACTCAAATCGATATTGAGTCTTATTACATCACGGACTACAAAACAGTAAACAGTCCATTTGAAGGGCACTACCTGCATTCTAATGTAAAAGTAAACCCTGTAAAACAGACTTTACAGTTTTACGAAGGCGACTATGTGATTTACATAAACCAGCCTGTTAACAGATATATTATTGAAACGCTTGAGCCACAAGCAATGGATTCCTTCTTTAACTGGAATTTCTTTGATGCAATACTAGGAATGAAAGAGCATTTTAGCGCTTACGTTTTTGAGGATACTGCTGCAGAACTTTTAAAGAAAAATCCTGAGCTAAAGAAAAAACTTGAGGCTCAAAAGGCTAAAGACAGCAGTTTAAGTAAAAATGCTGAGGCACAGCTTGACTTTGTCTATAAAAATTCTGATTATTACGAAAAAACTCACTCCCGATACCCCATAGCCCGTCTGATAAACGACACCAAATTAATCCTTAAATAAGAATGGAATACCTTCAGCATACACCAGTAGCCTCAATAATTTTTGTTTTTACTATTATAACAAGTATATACGCATTTAATGACCCTGGGTTATTCGGTAAGTTTATGTTACACCCGTATAGTGTGTCGCGCAAGCATAAGGTATATACCCTTGTAACAAGTGGATTAATTCATGCAGATTGGATGCACTTGATTTTTAATATGATGACCTTCTTTTTCTTTGCTTTTCAACTGGAGGCAATGATAGGTTCATGGCAATTTGGTGTAGTCTATTTTATGGGTTTAATTTTAAGCGACATACCATCTGTCATAAAACATAAAAACGACATGTGGTACAATAGTTTGGGCGCATCAGGAGCAATAAGCGCAGTATTGTTTAGCTACATTCTATTTCAACCGTTTTCTTCTATGATCATATTTCCTCTGCCTATTCCAATATGGGCTATTATATTTGGCCCATTGTACCTGTTGTATTGCGTGTATGCGTCTAGACAATCTAGAGACAACATAAACCACGATGCACACTTTTTCGGCGCACTTGCAGGTTTAATTGTTACTGTGCTAATTGTTCCGGGAGCAATCCCTCACTTCTTAAGTCAGATACTTGCCAAAATAGGTTAAGTAGTGGCCGGTAAGCTAGGCGGATTAAAATAGCTGATTGGACTTGTGGGGTCTTTAATGATTTCGAAAAGCGTGTGATCCCATGGCTTCCAAAAATCCTGTAATACCTGAGCATAGGTTTTGTGTTGCCAATGATCAAAAAGAGCTTTATTCAACGTTCCTCTTAGAGGCATCGCATCAATATAAATAGACCCTTCAACCGGTAATATTGCATATTCCGGCAACCTGTTAAACAAATATGCCGAATAAAAAAACCTTGCACAAAGCTCTTCAAATTGCTGCGGTGATAACACTGCATTTCCAATCTGATCCAGCAATTCCTGATGGTATTTTTTATTCGTTCCATTATCCTGCAGGCAGGCAATAATTCCAAAGTCTTTCAATTTCAAAGAAAAAGTCATCGTATTGATTTCATCCCTAAAACTAAAGGCGGTATCATGCTGCTCTAATGGAACTACAACAATAGACCAGGGTGTAAAATCTTCAAACACCACATCAGTATAGATTCCCTGAATCATGGTATGCAGATTACCGAATTTATGCATCAGCCCCTGCGACATATTTACTCCATCAGCACTTAATTGTTGCTGACGAACAGCTGCATGCATTTCTACATAAATAAGGCTATACATGAACTTACCGATCCACCTGAACAGCTCAACTTCTTCAAGCTTGGAAACGGCCTCATATCCCTTTAAAAAAGCATTATAAATCTTTT
>NZ_CAMLHF010000180.1 GCF_946479715.1 uncultured Pedobacter sp.
TTTCATTTACAAAATAGTTCATAGTCTTGTTCTTAAATCCTTGATTGAGTAAACTCAATAGGACAACATATTTTTAAAGTCAATCAATTTATCTATATCCTTTAGCCCAGGCTCCAATTCAAACTTGCTATTAATATCAATAGCATAAAAACGCGCATCTTTTATTCTATTTATTTCATCAATACTTTCCAAATCAATTCCGCCACTTAAAAAGTATGGCTTCTCTAACACATATTTTTTAAGCAATTCCCAGTTAAAAGTTCTTCCGGAACCTCCATGATCAGGAGTTTGGGTATCAAACAAAAAGTAATCAACTGAGTCAACATATGCTTCCAACTGTTCAAAATCAAATTGTTCATCAATTCCAAACGCCTTTATTACTTCTATATCCAAAAATGCTTTTAGCTGGCTGCAATAATCAGCAGATTCGCTTCCGTGTAATTGAACCGCATGAAGTCCATATTCCAGAACCCGCTCAACTACTATTCTAAGTTCTTCATTTACAAAAACGCCTGTTCTTTTGATATTAGATGGCAGATCCTTAACAAACTGAGCTGAAAGATCTGCAATAAATCTTTTTGAGCCATTATAGAAAATAAATCCCATATAATCAGGCTGCAAGTCTGCCACCATTTCAATGTTTGATGGCACCTTCATTCCACATACTTTCAGTCTCTTATCCATTACCTTGATATTAAGTTTTTAAAACTATTCAAAGCATTCTTACTCATTAAAGAAGCTTCTGCTTCATAAAAACAATCAGCAAAAGATTTAGTGTTATCTATTGTCTGAATAGCAAGCGCAGCATTGCAAAGCACAACATTTCGTTGAGCATCGGTACATTCATCGTTAAGCACACTCATAAAAATCTTTGCAGATGATTCAACCGTATCTCCCCCTTTTATCTCCTGCTCATCAATCTGTGTAAACCCAAGATCAGCAACGGTTACCAACGATTCTCCATTTTTACTAAAAGTTTTAAAATCGCAAGTCAGTGATACTTCATCAAAACCGTCTACCGCATGCAGGATCGTATAGTTTTTATCAGTATCCTGATATAAATAAGCATATAACCTGGCTAGCTCCAGACTAAACACACCTACGATTTGATTTTTTGGTTGTGCCGGATTAACCATTGGCCCAAGCATATTAAAAAAGGTTTTAACTCCTAGTTCTTTACGTATAGGCGCAACAATCTTCATCGCTGGATTAAATAACGGAGCATGAATAAAGCATATTCCTGCTGTATCCAAACTTCGCTTTAAAATATCCTGTTCGTTAGTAAATGTATAACCCAGGTACTCCATAACATTTGAAGAACCACAGCCGGATGATACACCATAGTTACCATGCTTGGCTACTTTGTGACCTGTTCCAGCCACAATAAACGAAGCAAGTGTAGATATGTTGAAGGTATCTTTACCATCGCCTCCTGTTCCACAAAGATCTACAAGCTCATAATCTGAAAAATTCAGTTTCACACAAAGATCAAGCATGGCATCGCGAAAGCCCTGAAGCTCAGCAACAGTAATGTTCCGCATCCCATAAGCCGTAATAAAAGCTGCAATCTGCGAAGTATTAAATTCGCCTAAGGCAATAGAAGTAAGTATCTTTTGTGCCTCTGCTCTGCTAAAGGTTTTGTTTTCGAATAGGTGGTTAAGTATTTTCTTCATGTTATTTCCTTCTTAAAGAAGTTTTTCAAAATGTCGTAAAACAAAAAAGGTTGCCTTAAGCAACCCTCAAAATATTTTTATATAAAATAAAACGTTCAAAACGGGGTTACACTACGCTATTGCGTTGTGCCACCACCAGTTGTTAAGTCCGTTTGTAAGTATCATTAAAGCAAATATGGAATTGTTTTTGCAAAGCAGCAAATCTTTTATCAAAAAAAATAAAATTATTATTTCTTTGGACGAGGGCTTTACTTAATCAGGGCGTTCTTTTCCTTGGTAAAATGATTAAAAACCAGTTTATCTGCCAACGCAGGCAATAACTTATTAATCCACACGGTGAGTTTGCCCTGCCCTGTCATAACCAAAGTGCGCCTTCTGGCTGCAATGCCATCAACTATACGAGTCGCCACTTCTTCAGCAGTCATCATTTTACCTTCTTCCATACTTGTTTCGCCATGAGCAGCACCATCTTTAGCTAATGCTGTAATCCGAATATTAGAAGCCGTAAAACCAGGGCAAGCTACCATCACATGAACACCGGTTTTAAGTAATTCGGTCCGCAGTGATTCCATAAAACCATTCATGGCAAACTTGGAAGCGGAATAACCTGTACGACCAGGCAAACCACGATACCCCGCGATTGATGATATCCCTATTACACTGCCTTGTGTTTTTAAAATCTCGGGCAGCGCATATTTAGTGCAATAAACCGTACCCCAGAAATTCACGTCCATCAAGTTTTTTAATACAGATAAGTCCAGATCATTGAACAATGCACGCATAGATAAGCCTGCATTATTAACTAATATATCTATCTTGCTGAAAGTAACTAAGGCTTGTTTAACAAGCACTTCACATTCTTCTTCTTTACTCACATCTACCTGAACTGCAATAGCTCTTATGCCATACCTTGCTTCCAGATCAGCGGTAATTTCACAAAGCGTAACATATTGCCGGGCACCAAGAACCAGGTTAGCACCACGTTTAGCAAACTCCTCGGCACATGCTTTTCCAATACCAGATGATGCACCAGTAATTATGACTACTTTATTCTTAAAATCCATTCTAATTATTTAATTAATGAGTTTTCATAAGGTACCCTGGTAATAATAGACCTTCCCAGTGTAATCTCATCAGCATACTCCAGCTCACCACCAAAGGCAATCCCCCTGGCAATTGTAGTAATTGGTATTTGAAAATCTTTAAGTCGTTTATACAAATAGAAGAGTGTAGTATCACCTTCCATTGTAGCACTAAGTGCCAGTATTATCTCCTTTACCGGAGTTGTAGCTACGCGTTGCACCAATGAATCAATAAACAGATCGGATGGCCCAACCCCGTCCATTGGAGATATTAGTCCGCCGAGCACGTGATAAACGCCAAAATATTGCGAAGTATTTTCCACAGCCATTACATCTCTGGTATCTTCTACTACGCAGATCACTTCCTTTTCGCGCTTAGGTGCCGAACATATTTCGCAAATATGGTTATCAGAAATATTATGACAAATGCCACAGTGCTTAATTTCTTTTCTAAGCCTTACAATTGCATTTCCAAAATGCTCCACTTCCTCCTGCTCTTTATTTAATAAATGCAGAACCAACCTTAAAGCTGTCTTTTGTCCAACGCCAGGTAACTTCGAAAATTCGTTAACAGCGTCCTCAAGCAATTTAGAAGAAAAGTTCATCTTACAAACTTAGATAAATTGTGAATGTAAATTTATATTTATCTCCTGATATTTAATTTTTATAAGTAGAAACTCATGAGGGTTTCTTACATTTAGAATCTTAACTAATCATAAAAAATGAGTCCAATTATACTTTTGTCTTTTCTGCTCGGTTACTTTGCCCTATTAATAGGAGTATCTTATTTTACTTCCAGAAACAACTCCGATAATGCTTCATTTTTTATAGCAAACAGAAATTCAAAGTGGTACCTGGTGGCATTTGGAATGATCGGAACGGCCCTTTCCGGCGTTACTTTCATTTCGGTTCCCGGAGCGGTAGGTAAAAGCGAATTTGGATATTTCCAGTTTATACTGGGTAATGCTGTCGGTTTTGTCATTATCGCCACTGTACTATTGCCTTTGTACTACAGGTTAAATATCATTTCTATATACACCTATCTGGAAAGACGTTTGGGCTTTTGGAGTTACAAAAGTGGTGCTGTTATCTTTTTAGTTTCGCGTACTATTGGCTCATCTTTCAGACTCTACCTTGTTGCTATCGTATTGCAAAAATTCATATTTGATGCCTGGAATGTCCCTTTTTGGCTTACCATTGTTATCTGCCTGGTACTTATCTGGCTTTATACCCATAAAGGAGGATTAAAAACCATTATCATTACCGATACATTACAGACTGTGTTCTTACTCCTATCTGTAGTACTATCCATCATTTTTATTGCCAGATCCTTAAACCTGGATATTGCCGGAACTTTCGAAGCGGTAAAAAACAGCAGCTATTCAAAAATATTCTTTTGGGAAGATTTTATGGGCAGTAAAACACATTTCATTAAACAATTTCTTGGGGGTATTTTTGTAACCATTGCCATGACAGGACTTGATCAGGACCTGATGCAAAAGAACCTGAGCATGAAAACAATAGGTGAAGCTCAAAAAAACATGTTCACCTTTACTGCGGTTTTTGTTGTAATGAACATCTTCTTTTTAAGTGTAGGCGCTTTATTGTACCTGTTTGCAGCAAAAAATGGAATTGATGTGGCAGCATTAAAAACGCCAGATCACCTTTACCCTGAAATTGCTTTAAATTACCTGAATGTTATTCCCGGCATTATTTTCATGCTCGGATTAACCGCGGCAACATTTGCAACAACAGATTCAGCATTGACTGCTTTAACCACATCGTTTTGCGTCGACTTCTTACACTTCGATAAAAAAGCCGATCAAAACGACCCAAAACTAGTAAGCAAAAGGCATTACGTACATGTTGGCTTTTCGATATTAATGGTTCTTGTAATCATGGTTTTTAAGCTCATTAATGATGATTCCGTTGTGAATGCCATATTCAAAGCAGCCGGATATACTTACGGGCCATTGGTAGGATTATTCGGTTTTGGTATGCTAACTAAAAAAGCTGTAACAGATAAGCTTGTACCTTATATTTGTATCGTCTCGCCAATACTATGCTATATAATAGATATAAATTCATTAAACTGGTTTAATTACGCCCTGGGTTTTGAGCTTATCATATTAAATGGCCTGATTACGTTTATACTTCTTTGGATAACTGGGAAACAAACTACAACCCAGACCAAATTTTAAATATTATAATACCTATTAGAATGACAAGTGAAGAGAAAATAAGAAGCGCATTTGAGAACAAGAACTGGCAGGAAATAAAAGTTACCGACTCCTGGCAGATTTTTAAAATAATGGCCGAATTTGTTGACGGCTTTGAAAAATTGGCTAAAATAGGCCCATGCGTAACCATTTTTGGATCGGCTAGAACTGCTGAAACAAATAAGTATTACCAAATAGCCGTTGAATGTGGTAAACTGTTAACAGACCGTGGTTATGGTGTTGTTACTGGCGGCGGACCCGGCATTATGGAAGCCGGAAATAAAGGTGCACATACCAATGGCGGTAAGTCGGTTGGTTTAAACATCGAATTACCTTTTGAGCAATTCCATAATAAGTACATTGACCATAACAAACTCTTAGAATTTGACTACTTCTTTGTAAGAAAGGTAATGTTCATGAAATACTCACAGGGCTTTATTGTATTACCTGGAGGAATGGGCACAATGGATGAGCTCTTTGAAGCCATCACCCTTATACAAACAGGTAAAATAGCAAGATTCCCTATCGTGCTTGTTGGTAAAGATTACTGGAGTGGGTTAGTTGATTGGATAACCAGCACCATGCTAAACAAGGAGCATAACATCCATGCAGAGGATTTAAACCTATTCAGGCTAGTTGATACTGCGGAAGAGGCTACCGAACATATTTTCAGATTCTATGAGAAGTATGTTCTAAAACCGAACTTCTAGACAACCTTTTAAAGAAGATCATAAATTTTTTCTGTTGGTCTTGCTATAACGGCAAGATCATCAGAAACTAATATCGGACGTTCAATCAATATTGGGTTTTCAACCATTGCCAAAATCCATTCCTCATCCGAAAGATCCTTCCCCTTATACTTCTCTTTATAAAGAGTTTCAGCTTTACGAACGAGCTCGTGAGAACTGATTCCTAATTTAGCAACAATAGAACGCAACTCATCCACAGTAGGAACTGTTTCCAGATAATTGATCACTTCAAATTCCTTTCCGCTATCCTCCAAAACAGTCAACGCACACCTACTTTTGCTGCATCTATTATTATGATATATTTTGATCATATTTTTTTTTAAAAATGGCTGACTCCTCCAGACACCACCAATTTCATAGCGTCTGCCGCACTCATATTCAACGACTTAATCTTTTCGTTTTTAACAACGTAAACCTGACCAGCAAAAGAGTAAGAAAATGGAAAATAAACAATTGCCTCTCCAGGAAGTCCTATAGATTTAAGATCGGCCTGAGTAAGAAAACCTATCCTCTTTAAATCTCCTTCAACCTCTACAAGCACCGGGTGATTAAACTTCTTCTCATCGCCTACAAATGCTTCAGTAAGGTCTTTAATAGATGAGTAAATAAATTTTACAACAGGAAGCCTGTCTAAAGCTTTCTGAAACCAATTATACATTGGTTCAGTAACAAAATTAGTTACAAAAATTCCTGCAACCAGGATAATGGAAATTACCAATGCCAATCCTAGTCCTGGAATATTTCTGCTCGCCCCTGTTCTTGGGTCTACGCCCAGAATATTGTTTACATTTAACCAGCTATCTACTGTAGTAACAGCCCAAATCACAATAAAAATACTTAGTGCAATAGGCAGCACAATCAACAACCCCTTAATAAGGTAATTTAACAACGCCCTACCAATTCTATTCATGATGCAAACTTAGATAAAACTACTCATAAAAATACACTCGTTTTACCCTTTGAGATACATTTGTTAATATTTCGTAGGGTATGGTATCTATTTGTTTTGCCAACTCAGAAATGGTAAGCTTTCCGTTAAAAACGATTACCTCATCGCCAGTTTTCACGTCTAAACCAGTTACATCCAACATGCACATATCCATGCATATTACACCAACAGTAGGTACAAGTTGACCATTAATCAGCATCTTACCAATACCATTTCCAAATTTACGGTTATATCCGTCGGCATAACCAATTTTAACTGTTGCTATCATGCCTCCATTGGGCAGGGTACCCCTTCTGCTATAGCCAACCGTTTCATTAGGCTTTATAGGCTTTACCTGAGTTACTGTAGTTTTTAAAACAGCTACAGTTTGGAGTCCTTTATTATGAGACAAGCCTCCATCAAAACCATATAGTCCAATTCCGATCCTAACCATATCCAATTGAGCTTCGGGGTGGCGGGAAATCCCTGATGTATTAGAAATGTGCCTGATAAATGAATAGCCTATGCCTTCCCTAATTTTATCGGCCACAGAAGTAAACCTTTCCAATTGATGTGCCGTAAATTCATCATGCTTAGGGTCATCGCTACCAACTAAGTGAGAAAATACTGAAATCACCTTTACTTTATCGGTTTCATTTATTTGTTGTAAAAGATCTGCCAATTCAGATTCTTCAAAACCTAGCCTGTGCATTCCTGTCTCTATCTTCAGATGAATAGGATAATTTTTCACATTTTCATTTAAAAAGCCGATAAAGGTTTTTAAAATGTCAAGATTATAAATCTCAGGCTCCAACTTATGCTTAACTATTGCATCGAAAGCAGAAGGTTCAGGACTCATTACCATAATAGGCATAGAAATACCCCCTTTTCTAAGCGCTACTCCCTCATCTGTATAAGCTACAGCAAGATAATCAACCTTATGGTATTGTAACAAGTTGGCAATTTCAAAACTACCACTACCATAAGAAAAAGCTTTAACCATGGCCATAACTTTAACACCAGGCTTTATTTTATTTCTATAGAACTGCAGATTGCCTGCCAATGCATTTAAATCGATCTCCAGAACCGTATCGTGTATCTTTTGGGTAATCAACTTACTGATTCTGGCAAACTCGAACCTGCGTGCCCCTTTAACTAAAATAGTTTCATTACTAAAATGAAGAGATGGAAAGTTCTCAATAAAAGCTAATGTGCTTTCAAAAAAGGAAGTTTCCATATCAAATAGCTTTGCGGCAGCAGAAATATGGGGTCCAACCCCTATCAGTCTATTTACATTCTTTTGCTTAAGCAGGGCAGAGATCTCTGCATACAGGTCCTCATCACTTTTCCCAGTTTCATACAGATCAGAAAGTATAAGGGTCTTTTTAAAATGCTGGTTCTGCAGGTTTAAAAAATCAAGCGCGATGGCCAATGAGGAAATATCAGCACTATAAGAATCATCAATAACCGAGCATTGATTGATTCCATTTTTCAGTTCCAAACGCATGCTAACCAACGTCAGCTTTTCTAACAAAGCATCCGTTTGCTGAGGTGTATAATCCAATGCAAGTAAGGTGGCCCAGCAAATAACACCGTTCTCAAGAGAAGCCTTGTCGCTAAATGGAATTAAGCACTCTATTTCTTCGCCTTTAAACTTTGCTCTTATATAATTCCTGCCATCTATTGGTTCTATAAATAAAATCTGTAGATCTGCCTTTTGTTTAAAACTCCAGGAGAATTTTGATTTGCCTGGTAAATCATCCAAACTTAACCCCTCAGTATATTCTGGAGAATAAATAAACAATTCTGTATTTTTAAAAAGCTTTAGCTTTTCGAGTAGCTTCTCTTTAACAGATGAAAAACCTTCTGCATGTGCTTCCCCAATATTAGTTAAAATACCTATCGTTGGTTGTATAATTTCGGCAAGGCTATCCATTTCACCAGATTTGGAAATTCCGGCTTCAAATATTCCCATGGTATGGTTTTCTTCAATTTCCCATACAGAAAGGGGCACACCGATTTGAGAATTAAAACTTTTAGGGCTTCGAACTATATTAAAATCTGCTGCAAGCAATTGATACAACCACTCTTTAACTATAGTTTTACCATTGCTTCCGGTAATTGCAATTGTTTTTAGCGTATGATGCTCACGATTGTATTTTGCTAAAGTTTGAAGCGCGGCTAATACATCAGCCACCAACAGGACATTAGCATCAGGAAAGCTTTTAATGTAATTCTCATCACTGATTACAAAATTCTTAATTCCATTTACATAAGCGTCTTTAAGGTACTCATGTCCATTTCTTGTTGCATTTAAAGCAAAAAACAAAGACTCATCCGGATCAATTACACTTCGGCTATCAATTACCAATTTGGTAATTATAGCGTGGTCATTGACTATGTATGATTTTGCACTTAAAATGCCGGCAATAAGAGAAATGGAATAATTGGGATTGCTCATGCCTCAAAATTAAACTTTTTTAAAAGAAATGAGTGAGGGGGAGTATTAAAAGATAGCCTTTATACGCGCTTCTTTAAAACTGAATATCAGTGAACCATTTTTTATAAATGGTCTGATAAGTTCCGTTCTCTTTTAAAAGGACAAGAACCTCATTAAACTGATCACGAAGTTGAATATCGCCTTTTTTCATGGCTATTGCGTATTGAGAATCTGTTTTAGGCAGATACATCCCAACTTTTAGTTTTTTGTTTTTTTGTAAAAAGCCACCTGCAATTGGTGAATCATCGATAAGCAGGTCTATTTTTCCTGCTTGCAACTTTCTGTATAATTCTTTGTTTGTTTCGGCATGCACCATATTGTTTCCTGGAAAATTAACATGAACGTATCGCTCTGCCTCGGTTGCTTCTCTGATACCAATTGTTTTATTTCTAAGGTCATTTATGTCCTTTATGTTATCATCATTATTAACTACAGCACATAATCTAAAGTGCAAATAAGGATTACTGAATTCAAGGATATGTCTGCGCGAAGGAGTAACAGTTACTGCAGAACAGATAAGATCCAATTCTCCTTTAAACAACTTTTCGAGAATGGTTGCCCATAATGAAACTTCGTACTCTACCTCCAAATCAAGATGTTCAGTTATTGCCTTCATTAAGTCGACTTCGAAGCCTTCAAACTTTTCAGAATTATAATCTGAATGCATAGGAAATGGAGCTGCAGAATCTAATCCGACTTTCAATATTTTTTTTGGTTCCATAGAAGGAGAGTTAACTAAATGACATCCGAACGAAGCTAAAATACGCCTTTTCAACAATAATCTAATAAAAAAACCCCAAAACAAACAAAATGTTTGAGATAATTACCGCTTTTCATTCATTAACAAGACATTAAAACCGAGCCGAATTAAAATTCTGTTAAAAACACTACACTTAAATAAGAAATTCTTGTTTAAACATAAATCACACTAATGACAAGCACATTTTGTAATATTGTAAATGCTCGATTCATCAAAAAAACAAACAGTAAAGTTAGATAGGAAAGCAGCTTTAGCAAGAGCTGAGCATTATTGTGCCTATCAGGAAAGATCTCAACAAGAAATCAGAAACAAACTTTATGAATGGGGACTTTGGAAAAACGAGGTTGAAGAAATCATTTCAGAACTTATACAAACAAACTTTTTAAACGAAGAACGCTTTACCATAGCATATGTTTCAGGTAAATTCAAGATAAAGAAATGGGGAAAGATGAAAATCAAACAGGGTCTTAAATTAAAGGGGGTAACTGAAAAGATGATTTTGAACGCGCTGAAAACCATAGACTATGATGAATATTTAGAAACTATACTCGTTTTAGCGGACAAAAAGTTACCTTCCATTAAAGAGAAAGACGATTACAAGAGGAAATATAAGCTTACTTCCTACTTAATGGGAAAGGGTTTTGAAAGCGATTTAATCTCGGAAGTACTAAAGACCAATGGCTTAGCGTAACCGCAGCATTTTTTATAAAAAATAACTTGACGGTAATACAAAAGTATTTATATTTGCAATCCCAAACGGAAACAAGGTTATTAAATATTGTTTTAAAAAGGGAATCATTGGATAATGATTTAATGAAACCAATGCGAAAGTAGCTCAGTTGGTAGAGCACGACCTTGCCAAGGTCGGGGTCGCGAGTTCGAATCTCGTCTTTCGCTCTAAAAACCTCTAAAGGTTTTTAAGTAAACAGTCATCATTTCAACAGATATTGAAATAAGACTATGCTCAGATGGTGGAACTGGTAGACACGCAGGACTTAAAATCCTGTGACCTTAAAAGTCGTGCGGGTTCGATTCCCGCTCTGAGTACAATAAAACAACAATACCAACGCGAAAGTAGCTCAGTTGGTAGAGCACGACCTTGCCAAGGTCGGGGTCGCGAGTTCGAATCTCGTCTTTCGCTCAAAATGCCTTCAGTAGAAGGCATTTAATTTTAAAAGGTTATTCACCTGCTCAGATGGTGGAACTGGTAGACACGCAGGACTTAAAATCCTGTGACCTTAAAAGTCGTGCGGGTTCGATTCCCGCTCTGAGTACAAAGCCTCTTTACTAATGTAAAGAGGCTTTTTTTGTTTTAATCACATCATGCAGAGTATTATACAATACCCTGCGCTATCATAGCATCAGCAACCTTAACAAAGCCAGCTATATTTGCTCCTTTACCATAATTAACATATCCATCATCCTCTTTGCCATATTTAACACAATTCTGATGAATCTGAGCTATAATTATTTTTAGTTTAATATCAATTTTTTCGCGATCCCATGAATAACGAAGTGAGTTCTGGGACATTTCAAGCCCTGAAACAGCAACACCACCGGCATTGGCAGCTTTACCAGGAGCATACAAGATCTTAGCTTTTTCGAACACATGGATAGCATCTGGTGTAGATGGAGATCGGAAGAGCGTCGTGTAGGGAAAGAGTGTAGATCTCGGTGGTC
>NZ_CAMLHF010000181.1 GCF_946479715.1 uncultured Pedobacter sp.
CAGTTTTACGCGCAATCATTTATTTAAAACACGTTTAATTTCTATTTTAACTACTCCAGATAAATTCTTTTGTGGTGTATAGCCTTTGCAACCCCTTTCTTTGTAATATTCGGTTCATGGAGCGATAAGGTGGGCCGAAAGTGGATTATGCTGACCGGGATGCTACTGGGGATTATTTTTTACAGGCCAATATATCAGATATTTCTAGATGATACCGATGTAACCAAGATAGAGCAGAAAGATATTAAAGAAATTTCCAACCCCGTAGTTACAAGAACCTTGATTGAAAACACTTCAGATAGTTTAATTACCACCACATCTCAGGTTACGTTATTAAGCGGAGCATCGTTTACAAAAATACAGGCGCATACTAAGTACGCAGATTTAAGTAAGCCCGTAAGTATTTCACCTGATGCTTTTAAGGATAAAAAACTTTCTACTCCTGTTTTTTGGAAATTTGTATTCCTTATTTTCTTTCAGATTTTGCTGGTAACAATGGTATATGGCCCTATTGCCGCATTTTTAGTAGAGTTGTTTCCAACCAAAATAAGGTATACATCTATGTCGCTGCCATACCATGTGGGCAATGGAGTATTTGGAGGCTTGGTGCCTTTTATTGCAACGCTTATAGCTAGTTTCTCGGGTTCTACACCATTATCTGGTTTGTGGTATCCAATTGGAATAGCCGCATTAAGTTTTGTTATAGGCGCGATTTATTTATCGAATAAAAAGCCGGATCATGGCGAGGCTGATCATTAATCAATTAAAAGAGAAATTACGATGAACGGATTAAAAAAAGCATTAGGAATATTCTGGATCTTACTAGGTCCGGCATCTATCATATTTATGTTTATACAGGCTATTGAAAAAGTAGGCCTTGCCCCGGAAGGAGTGGCAAAAACAAACACAGCTTTACAATGGGGGATTATCCTATTTATTTTTATCCCCATCAGTGCAGGCCTGGTTGTTTTCGGCTATTACGCCTTAAAAGGGGAGTATGATAAACTCCCAGAAGATTAACCTACAATACTCTTAACAGCAATCCTTTTAGGTATTCGCCTTCAGGAAAAGAAATGCGCACAGGGTGATCTTCGGGTTGGCTAAACTGCTTAATGATTTGCACTTCCTTACCTGCATCTAATGCTGCCCAGGCAATGATCTGTTTAAAAGTTTCTAAATCTACCGCACCAGAGCAAGAGAAAGTAGCCAGGATACCACCGCTTTCAAGCAGAAGCATGCCAAGTCTGTTTAAGTCTTTATAGGCACGTGCAGCCCTGTCTAATGCAGAACGTGATGGTGCATATTTTGGTGGATCAAGTACTAAAACATCAAATTTCTTACCCTCTTCTTTAAATACGCGCAGTTGCTTGTTTACGTCAGATTGGATGCTGGTTTGTTTATCCTGAGCAAGTCCGTTGAGGTTCAGGTTGTGCTGTAGAGTTTCTATGGCAAGAGCAGAGCTGTCTACACTAGTTACATGAGATGCACCTTCTTTTAAGCTATTTAATGAAAAACCACCACTATAGCAGAAACAATCTAATACCGTTTTGTCTTTAGTATATTCAGCAAGAATTAATCTGTTGTCTCGTTGATCACAATAAAAGCCTGATTTTTGCCCGTCCGCAATATTGATGTGGTAAACAACTCCATTTTCCTTCACTTCAATAAATTCAGGAGGAGTCTCTCCCCATAACAAGCCTTGGGTAGCTTCCAGGTTTTCGTGTTTACGCGCTCCGGCATCACTTTTATCAAATATTCCGGTAGGGTTTAACTCTTCCCTCAAAATATCGATGATATCATCTTTCACTGTTTCTATACCAGCACTTAAAATCTGCAAAGAAAGGAAATCAGCATATTTGTCTACAATTAAGCCCGGTAAAAAATCAGCCTCACTAAATACAAGTCTGCAGGTATTGGTATTTTCACTTAATACATGTTTGCGGGATGCAATTGCGCTTTTAAGCTTTTGCTGATACCAGGCTTTGTTTACTTCGGTGTTTTGGTCCCATTCTAGCAGACGTAATGCCACTCTTGATTGGTCGTTGTAATAGGCATAAGCTAGAAACTCTTTCTCTGCCGACCATACAGATACGATTTCGCCATTTAAAGGCTTGCCTTTAACCTTATCAAGTGCACCAGAAAAAATCCAGGGGTGGCGAAGTACGGCAGCTTTTTCTTTGCCTTTTTTGAGTATTACATCGATCATGGCACAAAGATAAAGGAAAAAAATTAGCATTCTCTTCCGAGTCTGGCATCTGTTGCCCGCTGTGCTAAATGGGCAACAACGCCTAGGACTCCTCTGAGAAACTAATTTTTTTAGAAAATATGAGGGCTAGCAACTACTTTTCTTTGCTTAATGCCATTTTTATAGCTAACGAAGCCAAAACACTTGCCATGAACCATTTCTGGATTTTCACCCAGCCCGGGCTTTTTGAAAAGAACAGGGCTACTTTTGAGGCAGTTAGTACGATGATAAAGTTAATAGTAAAGCTGATGCTTACCTGGGTAATGCCTAGCTGCAGACTTTGTATGAATACCGAGCCATATTCCTGCTTTATAAAGTAAGGAAAAAAAGATAAATAGAATACCGCAACTTTAGGATTCAATACGGTAGTTAGTACCCCGATCTTGAACAATTTGGCCGGTTTGTCATTAGCCAGGTTTTGTCTGACCTCGAAAAGACTTTTTCCGTTTGGCTTAATTGCTTGATAGGCAAGGTACAGCAGATATAGTACCCCTAGTGTTTTAATGGTAGTGTATACAAAAGGTACGGCAAAGAGCACAGCGGTTAGACCTGCAGAAACCATGACAATGTGAAAGAGAAATCCAGAGATGATTCCTGCCAGTGAAATTAGTCCCGATCGCTGTCCTTGGGTAATGGAACGGGATATTAAATAGATCATATTTGGGCCGGGGCTGATCACCAGGATCAACGCGGCCAGGGCGAAATAGGAAATCTCTTTAAGCGGTATCATTGGGGTAGGAATTGGTACGTTAAGGGCCTTGCGTTACAAATATATGTAGAAGAGTAGAGATATGATAGGCAGTATTGCCGATAAGTTGTAATTTTATCGCATGGAAGAAATAACCTGGAATGATTTTGAAAAAGTAGAACTTCGGGCAGGAACTATTCTTGAAGTCTTTGATTTTCCGGAGGCGAGGAAGCCAGCTTATAAAATAAAGGTAGATTTTGGCGAGCTTGGAATCAGGATGAGTAGTGCCCAGATTACAGCACATTATAGTAAAGAAGAGTTGGTTGGTAAACAAATAGTAGGAGTGGTTAATTTTCCTAAAAAACAGATAGGAAAATTTATGTCAGAGTTTTTGGTAACAGGCTTTGCCGACGAAAATGGGGATATTGTATTAACAGCCTTAAATGGTAAAGTGCCTAACGGCAGTAAATTGTGCTAAATGAGTTATTATAATTTTTCAGAAGAAGAGAACCCTGCCGCAGAAGATGAGCATTACATGCTTTTAGCACTTCAGGAAGCCCAAAAAGCATTTGACGCAGAAGAGATTCCAATTGGGGCAATAGTGGTATGTAAAGGCCGGATAGTGGGTCGGGGGCATAACTTAACCGAACAGTTAAATGATGTAACTGCCCATGCCGAAATGCAGGCATTTACGGCAGCTTCGCAAACTCTTGGGGGCAAATATTTAAAAGAGTGCACCTTGTACGTAACTGTTGAACCTTGTGTAATGTGCGCAGGCGCAAGCTATTGGACCCAGATCGGTCGCATCGTTTACGGGGCTCCTGAACCAAAAAGAGGATTTACTACTAAAGGCGCATCTCTATTGCATCCAAAAACAATTCTACAAGGAAATGTTTTGGCCCTACAGTGTGGGAATCTGATGAAACGTTTTTTTATAAATAAAAGGGGGTAATATTGACAAATAATTGAACAAAACTTAACCTCCGAATGTTATATTTGCTCAGTTGAATTGTTTTCTGGTTGTTTCTGGGATTTAGTCCCGAACTTTTGAAATACAATTGAACCAAGATTGTCCGAAAATATTTTTTAAACTTAAATCATAAATAATATGGCTTTTGAATTACCTGCGTTACCATACGCAACAGATGCATTAGAACCGCATATCGATAAACAAACTATGGAAATTCACCATGGTAAACATCACCAGGCTTACGTTACAAACTTAAATAAAGCTTTAGAAGGCAAGCCAGAGGCAAGCCAAAGCATCGAAGAAATCGTTAAAAACATTTCTAAATTTCCAGCTGCTGTTAGAAACAATGGCGGTGGTCATTATAACCACTCTTTATTCTGGGAAGTTATTGGTCCAAATAAAGGTGGCGAGCCTAAAGGTGAATTAGCTGAAGCAATCAATGCAGCTTTTGGCTCTTTCGCTGATTTCAAAACTAAATTTGCTGAAGCAGGTGCAACTCGTTTTGGTTCAGGATGGGCTTGGTTAAGCGTTGGTGCTGATAAAAAATTAGTAGTTTCTTCTACTCCTAATCAAGATAATCCGTTAATGGATATCGCAGAGGTAAAAGGTTCACCAATTTTAGGTATGGATGTTTGGGAACACGCATACTACTTAAAATATCAAAACAGACGTCCTGATTATATTTCAGCTTTCTGGAATGTAGTTAACTGGGATGCTGTTGCAGAACGTTTCAAAAAAGCATAATTTACTTAACTTCCGTCAGACGGAAATTATATAAAAGGCCCCGATGCGAATCATAGGGGCCTTTTTTGATTTGCGTTACTTGATTAAATGAACAATCTATTAAAATATATTCATTCGCTAACTACATTTTCCGATACAAGCTGGGAACTGCTTCAACCTGCATTAAGCCCTAAAGTGTTTAAGAAAAATGAGTTCCTATTAAAAGAGGGACAGATTTGTAATTCACTGTTTTACATAGATGATGGCTATTGTAAAAGCTATTACGAAATTGATGGAGTTATAAAAAACACAGGGTTTTTCTTTGAAAATGACATTGCAACAAACATCAACAGTTTTGGCAATGGGCTGAAATCCGAATTTAATATCATCGCCTGTGAACCATTAACAGTAGTCATTTTTGATAAGAATAAATTGTTTCAAGCAGCAAAACAAGCAGTTGAAATAGAGACTTTAGGACGTAGTTGTATCCGCTTGTTTGCCTCTAAACAGGAAGAATTTGCAAATCTATTTAAGATTTATTCGGCTCAAGAGCGCCTGGAATATATAGAAACCAAACATCCTGAACTCCTGCAAAGGGTCTCGCTCTCTCAGTTAGCTTCATTTCTTGGTGTTTCAAGGGAAACCTTAAGCAGAATACGCAAAAGAAGAACTCTTTCGTGATTTTGTGACGATTGTCACAGGTCATTAGCCTTTTCATTTTCCAACTTTGTAGAAATAGGCTTTTATAAAAAAAACATCATGGAATTACTTAAGAAAATTGATAAAAACACTAATATTTTAACTTGGTTTGAAATCCCTGTAACAGACACGGAAAGGGCAAAGACTTTTTATGAAACCATTTTAGATATTGAAATGGTTAAAAGAGCAGATGGGAACGACGAAGCTGTTTTCTTTCCATTTGATCCTAATGTTGTTCAGGCGACATCCGGAAGGATTACGGGAGTATTGTCAAAAACAGAGAGAAACAGTCCGTCTGGTAACGGGACGATAGTTTATATTAATGCGAGTCCAAACATTGAAGCTGTTCTTAATAAAGTTGAACAGGCAGGAGGAAAGATTATTGCGCCTAAAACACTGATTCCTGCGGGATATATTGCAATTATTCTGGACACAGAAGGAAACAAAATCGGACTTCATGCAGAAAAGTAAAGGGTGTATGCTAGTGAAATAGGGATATAAATTTATATCCCTACAATGTCCTTTTTCTTTTTCTGGCGCATTGTTTTTGGTATAACGGCTAAAATCTCTTCTTTAAGGGCATTCAGCATTCTTTTTTTAATGAAGTTTTTATGGGTAACCAGGCTGATTTCTCGAACGGGTTCAGGAGATTTAAAATACCTTACTTTGCTCAGTTGTTTATTACTTAGTTCTTCCAGTGCAAGCTCAGGTAGCAGGGTGGCACCATTGTTCATGTCAACCATACGGATCAGCGTTTCAACACTTCCTGTGTTATAGGTGAGCCCTTGCAAGCGATTTTGCTTGGTTGATCTGCAAATGTTTAACACCTGAGATCGCATACAGTGGCCTTCATTTAATAGCCAGATGTTTTCATCCTCAAGGTCATCAGCATCTATGGCTTTCTTTTTATAAAGTTTACTATTTTTGCTAATGTAGGTAACAAAGTTTTCGTAATACATGGGAGCCTCGTCAACTGAGTTATCTCCCAGAGGAGTGGCGAGTATTCCGCAGTCTAGTATTCCTGTTTTTAAATGATGGATGATATCTTCGGTGGTGTATTCCCAGATCAGAAGTTTTAAATCTGGATATTTTTCCATCATTGAGGCAATCACCTTTGGTAAAAGATAAGGGGCTACAGTGGGTATAATGCCTACCTTAAGCTCACCAACAACATCTTGCTGCTGACTGCTGATAATCTCTTTAATTTTACTGCTTTCCTGAAGAACAAGGCGGGCCTGTTCAATAATCTGCGCACCTATTTCTGTTGGAATTATGGGTTGTTTACTGCGGTCAAAGATTTTTACATTTAGCATTTCTTCAAGCTTTTGTACCTGCATACTGAGGGTGGGCTGGGTAACAAAACACTTTTCGGCAGCGCCTACAAAACTTCTGTAAGTATCTACCGCTACAATGTATTCTAGTTGAACTAAGGTCATATAGCTAAAATTTATTCTCTTTAGCAAATATATCAATTTTAACTATGCTTAGCTAAAAAATCCTGATAAGCTAGCTTAATTCCTTCTTCAAGTTCTATTTTATGCTTCCATCCGAGTGAATGTAATTTAGATACATCCATTAATTTGCGTGGTGTTCCATCTGGTTTGCTGCTATCAAAGGTTAATTCTCCATCAAACCCAACGATGCGTTTAATTAATAATGCAAGGTCTTTTATTGTCAGATCTTTTCCTGTTCCAACATTTACAAAACCAGGTTCGTCGTATTCCTGCATTAAGAAATAACAGGCATTGGCCAGATCATCAGCAAATAAAAATTCTCGCATTGGAGATCCGGATCCCCAGATGATAACCTCTGGCGTGCCATTAACTTTTGCTTCGTGAAACTTACGAATTAAAGCGGGGAGTACATGTGAGTTTTGTGGGTGATAGTTGTCGTTATATCCGTACAAATTGGTAGGCATTACCGAAATAAAATCACAACCATATTGTGAACGGTAAGCATCGGCCATTTTTATACCTGCTATTTTGGCAATAGCGTAGGGTTCGTTGGTTTCTTCTAGTAACCCTGTAAGCAGGTAGTCTTCTTTTAATGGCTGTGGTGCAAGTTTAGGGTAAATGCAACTTGAACCTAAAAACATCAGCTTCTTTACACCTGTTTTATACGATTGGTGGATAACGTTATTTTGGATACAAAGATTTTCGTAAAGGAAATCGGCGCGGTAAGTATTGTTGGCAATAATACCGCCTACTTTGGCTGCTGCCAGGAAAACATAAGCAGGTTTTTCTGATTCGAAAAAATCAGTTACCGCCTGCTGATTGCGCAAGTCTAATTCTGCTGAAGTTCTGATGATCAGATTTGTAAAATCTTCTTTGATTAGTTTACGATAAATTGCCGAGCCAACCATACCACGGTGACCAGCTACATATATTTTTGCGTTCTTTTCCAATTTGCTTTTAATGATTAGTACAAAAGTACGAAATACTGTTGGCATCGTTAGAGGTTGGAATTGGAAATGCAGAAAGCGGTCGTCATTTTATAGCACATGCCGTCATCCCTCAGTTCCTCGGGATGACGAGAGCTTTAAACAATCTGTCATTGTATGAAATAACTATTTGCTTAAGTTTGTATAAAAATAATTTTAGTAGTGGGTAAAGATAAGTTAAGAAAATTTGCAGAAATAGACACTTTTCCTAATGTTTATCAGCTTGAGGCTGGCAAGGAATTAAAAGGCAAATGGGCATCTCAGCATTTTAAAAATAGCAATCCGGTTGTTTTAGAACTTGCATGTGGCAAGGGCGAATACTCTGTTGGATTGGCAAAGATGTTTCCGGAAAAAAATTTTATTGGTGTTGACCTTAAGGGAAACAGGATTTGGCGCGGCGCACGGACTGGCATGGACGAAGGAATAGCAAATCTTGCTTTTTTGAGGATTCAGATTGAAGATATTGTGGAGTTCTTTGGTGAACATGAAGTAGACGAAATATGGATAACTTTCCCTGATCCTCAACCACAGGATAGTCGTGAAAAAAAACGCTTAACCTTTCCCGGATTTTTAGATAAGTACAGAACTTTTTTAAAACCGGGAGGTAAAATAAACTTGAAAACTGACAACGACGGTTTGTATCTTTATACTGTGGAGAAAGTTCAGGAGCTAGGATTGGTTTGTCATAAAAACACAGATCAATTGTATAAATCGGAGTTTGCAGATGCTGTATTAGCTATTAAAACGCATTACGAGAGGATTTATCTGAAACACGATAAGAATATAAATTACATCCAGTTCTCTTTTGATTAATTTAGAACTGAATATAAATTGATTAGATGGAACAATCATTTTATGACCAGGTTTTTGAGTTAGTGAGGTTAATTCCTAAAGGAAGGGTAACCTCTTATGGTGCCATAGCTAAAAGTCTTGGCGCAGGCGGTTCGGCCCGAATGGTAGGCTATGCAATGAGTAATGCACATTTGGCCCATCCGACAATACCTGCTCACCGGGTGGTTAACAGTAGTGGGTTACTAACCGGTAAATTCCATTTCTCTGAGCCCAATCTAATGCAGGAAATGTTGGAGAAAGAAGGCGTGGTGGTTAAAAATGATAAAATCCAGAACTTTAAGCAGCATTTCTGGGATCCTCTGGTTGAATTGTAGTGTTAAAATAAAAACTTTGACGAATGGGCACGCTGAATTAATTTTAATATAATGGGACAATTAGTAGAAGAGTTTAACGACTATCGTTCTAAAATGAACGACAGGATTATGGAAACCGCAAATACAAACATAAAGCGGTTTTTTGCTTTAGATACAACCACATATGCAGAGGGGGCATTAAATGTAAAAACTAAAGAGATGCTTGGTCTTGTGGCATCAATGGTTTTGCGTTGTGATGATTGCATAAAATACCACCTGGAAAAATGTTATGATGAAGGAGTAACCAATGAGGAGATCAATGAAGTATTTATGATTGCCAATCTGGTTGGTGGCTCTATTGTAATTCCTCACTACAGGAGGGCAGTTGAATATTGGGATGAACTTAGTCTTTAAATAATGGCAGAAATAGTTAGATGTGGTTGGTGTGGAACTGATCCTTTGTATATAAAATATCATGATGAAGAATGGGGAAAGCCTATTTATGACGATAAAACATTATTCGAATTTTTAATTCTTGAAGGTGCGCAGGCCGGATTAAGCTGGATCACTATTTTAAGAAGAAGAGAGGGGTACCGACAAGCCTTTGCTAATTTTGATGCAGCAAAAGTTGCCGCCTTTACAGATGCCGATGTGGAAAGACTAATGAATGATGCCGGTATTATTAGAAACAGATTGAAAGTTAATGCAGCAATAAACAATGCAAAGCTTTTCATAGGGATACAAAAGGAATTTGGGTCATTCGCCGACTATATGTGGGGCTTTTTGCCAAATAAAAAACCCATTCTAAATAGGGTTAAGTCTTTAGGAGACGTGCCTCCAAGAACTGAGATATCAGATTTGATTAGCAAGGACATGAAGAAGAGAGGGTTTAAATTTTTTGGAACCACAATCTGTTATGCCCATATGCAAGCTACCGGTATGGTAAATGACCATGTTGAAGGTTGCATAAGCAGGTAATTTACAGGTTATTTTTTCTGCATGTCGTTATATGCTGCAACAAAAGCTTTTATGAGCTTAGCATCAAAAGTTTCTGTTGTCTTTATACGTTCAGCAAGGTCTTCGTCGTTAGTAAGTTTTTGAAGCAGAATCCTTTTAATCAGTTCTGTTTTACCCGATGAGTTGCCTCCATCGGCAGGGATTTCCTGCATTGGTCCTGTTCCAAACTTTTCAATAAAATAGGCTGTCGGGAGATTGCGATTAGTTTGCTCAGCATCGTTTCTTCTGCCCCCTCCAAATGAAATACCAACACCGCCACCTACTCCTCCAAAACCACCGGTTCCGGTACCAATACCAACAGATGGCCTGATTCGTGCTCTTTTTGGCTGCGGCTGTTCAATACTTGTGGTACCACCAATTGCATATAAATTTACTGCTCCCTGTTCTATAATTTTAAAAAACCGATGCTCCATTTTCTTTTTAATAACAATGGGTTTGCTAACATAAGTTTCGCCATTCCATAAAAACTCTTTAATATCACTGGCTTTATATTGCACCAAAGTTTCGTCGTCCTTTTTAAGGACAACGGTCGAGAAATCGGTACCCTGTATTGTTCCTCGTACAAAATCTCCCGAAGCAATAACCACTGCATCCTGTGCAGATGAGTACAATGTGGTAGCCAAAAGCATTGCTAATAAAGCGAAGGTTTTAAGTGCTCTTTTCATAATTACCCAAATAACGGAATTTCTTTTGTGTTTGTTATCTAATCCGATCTCTATTATTAACTTTGAGATATGTTGAAAGTAGTAACTTTCATGATCATTAAACGAATCAGATACCAATGAAAAAACTTTTCCTTCTTGATGGCATGGCGCTTATTTACCGGGCCCATTTTGCACTGAGTAAAAACCCAAGGTTTACTTCTACAGGAGTTAACACCTCAGCAGTTATGGGCTTTACAAATACCTTACTGGAAGTACTTAAAAAGGAGAAGCCAACACATATAGCGGTTGTATTTGATACAGAAGCACCTACTGAAAGACATGCCGATTTTGAAGCCTATAAGGCACATAGAGAAGCAATGCCGGAGGATTTGTCGGCTGCACTTCCTTATATTTTTAAACTGATAGAAGGGTTTAATATTCCGGTAATTACAAAGGATGGATTTGAAGCGGATGACATTATCGGAACTTTGGCAAAAGAGGCGGAGAAAGCCGGTTTTCAGGTGTATTGTATGACACCTGATAAAGACTTTGCTCAGTTGGTGTCTGAAAACATCTTTATCTATAAACCTGCCAGAATGGGCAATGAGATGGAGATTATGGGGGTAAAGGAAGTATTGGCCAAGTGGGAGATCGACAATGTGAAACAGGTAATTGATATCCTTGGTTTATGGGGTGATGCCGTTGATAATATTCCGGGAATTCCAGGGATAGGAGAAAAAACTGCGAAATTATTGATCAAACAATATGGCTCTGTAGAGAACATTATTGCCAATTCACATGAACTTAAAGGAAAGCAGCGTGAAAATGTGGAGACCTATGCAGAACAGGGGATGATCTCTAAAAAATTAGCCACCATTATACTTGATGTTCCTGTTCCATTTGATGAAAAGGCCTTAGAGC
>NZ_CAMLHF010000182.1 GCF_946479715.1 uncultured Pedobacter sp.
CGGTACCAATTGCAATCATTAAAATGATTAACCATGATTCAGGAAGTTTAAAGAAGTTAAGCTCTTTACCCAAATCACGATTTTTAGTAGCTGGAAGTGCTGGCATCCATGATTTTAAACTCAATAAAGTAACTATACCTACAATAACAATGATTACAAAAGTGTACCTCCATGAATAGTTATGGCCTATATAAGTTCCCAGCGGTACCCCTATTACGTTTGCTATCGTTAATCCGGCAAACATTAGCGACACAGATTGGGCTTCTTTACCCTTTTCTGCTATTCTGCTTGCTACCACAGAACCCACGCCAAAGAAAGCTCCGTGTGGTAAGCCTGCCAGCAAACGAGCTGCAAACATGGTATTATAGTCTGGTGCAAATGCCGAAAAGGCATTAAAACCTGTAAACATGAGCATTAACACCATTAGTATTTTTTTGGGAGGATAGCTACCCGCAATAACTACTAATAAAGGTGCGCCAATTACAACTCCTAAAGCATAAGCAGAAATAAGGTGCCCGGCCTGAGGTATGGTAATATGTAAATCTTTCGCGATGTCTGGCAAAAGGCCCATCATCACAAATTCTGTGATCCCGATTCCAAGGCCTCCAAGGGTTAAAGCAAGCAAACTTTTCTTCATAATCTACTATAGGTTAGTGTAAAAAATACACACTACAAAAGTAGATAATAAAATAGGTTAATTAGTCTATTTTTGGTAAAAAAAATTCGCCATTAATTTTGACCTACCTGAGGTTATTTTTTTTCATTTTCAACTCTAACTCACTGATCCTCTTAGCTTGTTTTTTAGCTTTGGCATAATCAATTAATTCCTGATAGGCAGCAAAATGATATGGATTTAATTGAATTGCCTTTTCATACAGCGCCACACTTTCTGTTTTGCGGTGATTGGCTTGCAGCAATTTTGCAGAAGTGTATAAATAATCTGAAGTATAAATATTGTCGCCGGCCCTGTTTACCTTTTTTAACAGCTCTGATGCCTTTATTTTATAGCCTTTTTGGATCAACAGCCTTATGTACCTTAACTGATCAAGCCCCTTTACATATAACTTACCCGATAAAAATGGTTGCAAATAAAAATCAGTACTATCCTTATATTTCAATTCATTGTAGAATTCTGCTATCCTTAAATTATAATCTGGTCTTCCATTTCCCGAGGCGGTCAAAATCCTTTGAGCTTCTTTTAATGTAGCAATGGCTGGTTTGTATTGCTTGTTTTCGGCCAAAGCATCAGCGTACATATTTCTAAGCTCAAAATTCTGGGGTTTCTGATCAACCAGCTTTTTCAACACAGAAACCTGCTGAGTATCTCCTAAAGTTGCCCTTAACGATGCAGAAAATGCAATAGCATCATCTATTCTATCCCTTAAATAGGTAGACACCGTGGCTCCGGTTTTAATATAAAGATCAGCCGCTTCAATGGCTTCCTTCAGCCGGGCATTTTTCCTGTACATTTCCCGAAGCAACAAATTATCCTTTGCCAGCTCCTGATAATCGTCTTCAAGAGTAATGGATTGCTGCAGATAACCTGCCTGCTGTTTAACAGATTCTTCCTGATTAATTTGTCGGGCGGCATATTTAGCTGCAACCAGATCAGCATACATTGCATAAATAGGTGCATAAACTATATCAATATTTTTAGCCTTTACCAGCCATTGCTCAGCTCCGCTAAAATCTTTGTTATAGATTTTGAGATGGGCAATACTAAGAAATGCCGGAAGATACTTAGCATCATAAGTTAAAGCTGTATCCAAATAAGCCACAGCAAGTTTTGAATTACCCGCGCGACTTGCCAGGTTCACATACACCTCTGCCCAATTGCTGGCCATAGCTTTTTTATCGCCCGCCAAATAAGCCTTTTCCTTTGAAACCAATTTATCCAGAAAACTATACATATCAGGATCTTTTGATTTTAAATCGGCTCTTGTATTCATTGATTTAAAATCAAGCGGGTGCACTTTTACTGGCTCAAAATACGCAGGATAAGTTTGTGCAAAATACTCGCTTTCATTGTTTTGGGAGTAATAATCGAGCGTACGGTTTTGTTTCATGGCATTGTAGTATAGCGCTCTTATTTTTCTGCTTTCAGCATCGGTTAGTACCGCTCCGTGAAACAAATGGACGTACTCATGCAACACCACATTTCGCTCCATAAAAGCCCCACGTTCTACATATTCTATCCCTGCGGCTCCACTTCCTACCCCTCTTATATCCATCCACTGCCTGTTATCAAATGTAGTCATGTACCTAAAAGCCGGGGCATCCATAGTAACCGCTAAATCCTGGTGCAATGGAGGTATTTTAAAGGTATTACGTTGTTTAGATAAAAAAGGAAAGTAAACTACTGATGAATATAGCTGGTTCCAAACCATTGCTTTTGCAGTTTCTCCCGGATAATAGCCTACGTCAGAAAACACTTTGGTGAAATTCGTCATATCCCCGATCTTGGTATTAGCAAGCATTTTAGTAATGGCATCGAAAGCATCGAGGTATGGAATCCTTTTCGATTTAATAACTGCCGACAAGCCATTATGGGCCGGGCCATAGTGCTTTTTTCTAAACAAAATAGCCTTAAAAATATGCTCAGCAGAATCAAGCCGCATGCCCCTGTCAAGATCAAATGCGCTATAATAGATCGACGCCCTATGCATTAATGGTAAAACAGAGTTGCTATATTGTCTTTCAACCGCCCTTGTAACGTCTATTGCCCCTTGCACATCATTGCTTCTTATTCGTTGGTCGGCCTTTAAAAGCGCCTTTCTAACTTCATCATCAGTAGCTTCCGCATAATCTGCATAGGTTAAATTGGTATGGCCATTACCCCAATGCCAATGAGTTTGATAATGAAGCGGATTAATTGCCAGTGCCAGTTCCCACTGGGCAGCCATGGCATTTAATTGTGTTGCATCCACCCTTCTCCATATTGCATAACCATAACTGAATCTTGCATCTGCATTGAAAGGATCTAATTCAATGGATTTAATTAATGGTTGTTCGGCTTTCTCAGGATGCTGATCCCAGAAATAAACATCAGCTTCCAACAGATAGGCTTTGGCACTTTTGGGATTTCGCTGCTGTATCTCTTTTGCAATCTGTAAGGCCGTTTCGTATTCCTTTTTAAGCAGCTTAACCCTACCAAGTAAAAGCGCTGCATCTTCACTATCCGGATTACTTTGAAGCAATTGCTTTGCAATATTTTCAGCCTTTAATAAGCGCCATGCCTGTATCTCCAAAAAGCCTTTTATGAGGAGTGCTTTTTCATTTTTTCGTTCTTGTTTTAGTACTTGAGACACTATAATCTCGGCCTCTTTGTATTTATTGTTTAAGATTAAGTAATTGCACTTAAGTAACTGATAATCTAAATTATTATGTTTTTGTAATTCAATCAAACTATCAGCAATCTTCCACAGTCCAAGCTCAAGCATCCGACTAATTGCAGGCACTGCATCAGTAGTAGTCTCGGCCTGCAAAACAAGTTGTTTTTTAAGTTTAACCAACTCTGTAAAAACTTGCTGTGTACTATCCGCATTAATAGACTGAGACCTGATTATACCTACATTAACGATAAGAAATAAAATGAGGGAGGAACAGAATCTTTTCATATTTACGATAAATATACCGGTTTTCTTCTTTCTCTTTTTTAAACTGTTACACGATTTTCTACCGGCAACTACACAATATGATTAAATTTCAATTTATTAAAACACTCTGGTACGGAATGTGTTAATGATTAAGTAAAAAACATCTATTATGAATTATAAAAAATTAATATCTAGCCGCTTGTCCAATTTCCCGACTATGCCAACTGACAAATCTGGAGCAATAGTTGGATTATTAGCTGGTTTAGCGGTAGGTGCTGTTATAGGAGTACTATTTGCTCCTGACAGTGGAAAAAGAACAAGAGAAAGAATATCTGATAAAGCATTAGACCTTGCAGATAATGTAAAAGATGGTTTTCATTCCATTAAGGATAATATCAATAATGGAAAACAAAGTCTTGGGGGACTAAAAAATCAGGTTGTAGACAACGTTAAGACTAAAGTGAACTCTGTATCTCAGGAGTTTAAAGAATTTAGAGATACTGAATTAGAAAAAGCAAAATCAGCAATCAAAAATACTGCTGATGATGCAAATGATGCTATTCAAAAGGCTTAATTTATGGTTTAATATCTAGAGCTATCCTTTGGTGTTTAAAAAACATTTTGGTTATTGGAACAAGTAGCAGTCCACATATTCCAAAAATTACAAAGGATACTCTTAAATTAAATGCATGCGCCAGGTATCCAATTAAAGGAGGTCCTAACAGCATTCCAGTTATCGAATAAGTGGCTATAATTGATATGGCCATCCCCGGAGAGTATTTCTTTGAAGCACCTGCCAGTGCGTACGACATTGGTATTATGGATGCTGTTCCAAAGCCTACTAATGAAAAACCGATCATAGCTGTCCAGAATGTTGGAAATATAATGGCCAGGGAAATTCCAGAGACAATAAAAACAGCGCTCATAATGTATGTTTTCGGCATACCAAATCTTACAATGATAATATCAGATAAGAACCTTGATGTTGCCATAAATGTCATAAAGATCAAGTAACCGTAAGTAAATATTGGCGCATTTAACACCTCCTGAAAGTAAATTCCACTCCAGTCGAACATCCCTCCTTCGCATATTGCGCATAAAAACACAACTATGCCAAGGTAAAAGATATATGGATCCGGCTTACTCAAGATCAACTTGTTACCCGTTTCGGACTTATCTCCTTTTAATAAAAACTGGTATGAGTATAAGGTTACAAGCAGCATTAACACGGCAACTATAGAAAAATGTACTGCCAGCGTAACATTTAGGGTCAGCAAAAGTGTAGATAAGGCAATACCTGCTATCCCCCCAATACTCCAAAACCCATGGAACGACCCTATTATCTTTTTTTCAAACCTCTTTTGTAGTGTTAGTGTTTGTGTGTTTACTGAAATATTAAATATTCTGGTAGTAAAAGCGAACACACAAATTGCAAAAACAAGACTAAGTGTATTGTGTGCAATTCCTATCAGCGCGAGCGAAAGTGCATTTAATGCATAGCCAACTGTTAACGGCACACGACTATTGTATTTTGACACTAACCATCCAGAAATAGGTAAACCAATTAAAGAACCGACCGGCATTGCTAATAGAATACTTCCTAATTCTGCTTCATTAAATCCAAAAGCGGTTTTAATCGTGGGAATTCTTGAGGCCCAGGTAGCAAAGCTAAATCCTGAAATGAAAAAGAAAAGGCTTAAGAAAAACCGATGTTTACTATTTGAAATCATTAATTTGAGATGAAAAAAATAAAATTAATCACCCTAAAGTGCAGCTAGTCGTAATTAATAGGCTACAAATGTAAACAATTCAAATTGGAGCTGAAAAAACTATTTAGCAAGTTGAACAGATTATTTCCATATGGGCAATATTGATAACCAAACATACCTGTTGCCCGGTGCTTCCTTTACGCTTGTTCGAGGATGCTTCGAGGGTTATTTGAAATGCCTCAGAAGCATCCTCGAAACACGGTAGAAGAAGGGTAAAGTCATAGCTGAAGCATAGAATCATAAAGCATAGTCTTTCATAAAGTACACATCTCCTATTTGTTTTTCCAAAAAATAACATAGCTTTACAAAAAACTTTAGGGGTGCCTTGCGCTGAGATATACCCTTTGAACCTGATGCAGTTAGTACTGCCGAAGGGAAAAGTAGAAGCAAATCTATTGCTATCTTTTCGTCCCGTTATGGGCAATCTCTATAGTTTTTCCAAATTATTTGAAAATGGAAATAACTGTAAATCAACAAAATTACGAATTTAACAACCCTTGTTCTGTAGAACAAATGCTGTCTGTTATTAACGTTCAGGCTAAAGGTGTCGCTGTAGCCATCAATCAAACCATTATTTCTAAATCTGCCTGGGCCAGCCATGAATTAAAACATGGCGATCAGGTAATCCTAATTAAAGCCACTCAAGGTGGTTAACACCCAAATCAAGTATTAAATCAATCCTTCATTATAAATTCAAAGTATTTATGAAAAGTGAAAAAACTCCAACCGAAGAAGTGATCAGCCGTAGTCCCTTCCCTGCCTCACGCAAGATTTTTGTAAAAGGACAATTGCACGATATTGAAGTTGCCATGCGTGAGATTAGTCTGAGTGACACCAAAATCCACAATGGCTTCGGTTTAACAGAACCAAACCCTCCGGTAACAATTTATGATACCAGTGGCCCTTATACCGATCCGAATGCGCATATCGATGTAAGAGAAGGTTTGCCTAGATTAAGAGAAAAATGGATTACCAACAGACAAGATGTTGAACAGCTAGATCACATTTCTTCTGATTATGGTCAGCAGCGTTTGGCCGACAGCAAACTCGATTCGTTGCGTTTTGCCTATATCAACAAGCCTTATAAGGCAATAAAAGGTGCCAATGTTTCGCAAATGCATTACGCAAAAAAAGGCATTATTACTGCCGAAATGGAATACATTGCCATTAGAGAAAACCAAAGGATAGACCTTTTAAATGAACAGCTGGGTGCACAATATGATGTAATGAGTCATCAGCATAAAGGCCATAGCTTTGGCGCAAACACCCCAAAAGGATACATTACACCAGAGTTTGTTCGTCAGGAAGTAGCTTCGGGCAGGGCGGTAATTCCTTGCAACATTAACCACCCCGAATTAGAGCCAATGATTATTGGCCGTAATTTCCTGGTTAAAATCAACGCCAACATCGGTAATTCGGCCGTAACCTCTTCTATTGAAGAAGAAGTTGAAAAGGCAGTATGGGCATGCCGATGGGGTGCAGATACGATAATGGACTTATCGACCGGAAAAAACATACACGAAACCCGCGAATGGATTATTCGTAATTCTCCGGTTCCAATTGGAACAGTTCCAATATATCAGGCATTAGAGAAAGTTAATGGAAAAGCTGAAGATTTGACCTGGGAGCTCTTTAGGGATACTTTAATTGAACAGGCCGAGCAGGGTGTAGATTACTTTACTATACATGCCGGTGTGTTGTTACGCTATATCCCGCTTACCGCAAAAAGGGTAACCGGAATTGTATCAAGAGGCGGATCTATTATGGCTAAATGGTGCCTTGCACATCATAAAGAAAGTTTCCTTTATACTCATTTTGAGGAGATCTGCGAGATCATGAAGGCTTATGACGTGTCCTTTTCTTTAGGCGATGGTTTAAGACCCGGTTGTATTGCTGATGCTAACGATGAGGCTCAGTTTGCTGAATTGGAAACGCTTGGTGAGCTAACCAAAATCGCCTGGAAACATGACGTACAGACCATAATTGAGGGACCTGGTCACGTACCAATGCACCTGATTAAAGAGAACATGGAGAAACAGCTGGAACATTGTTCTGAAGCTCCTTTCTATACATTAGGACCCCTAACTACTGATATTGCTCCAGGTTATGATCACATCACATCAGCTATTGGTGCTGCCATGATAGGTTGGTTTGGAACTGCAATGTTGTGTTATGTTACCCCAAAAGAGCATCTTGGCTTACCTAATAAAAAAGACGTTAAAGATGGTGTAATTACCTATAAAATTGCCGCTCATGCTGCCGATTTAGCAAAAGGTCACCCTGGTGCACAGTACAGAGACAACGCTTTAAGCAAAGCCAGGTTTGAATTTAGATGGGAAGATCAGTTTAACCTTTCTCTTGATCCGGACACAGCAAAGGAATTTCATGATGAAACCCTACCGGCTGACGGCGCAAAGATCGCTCACTTCTGCTCGATGTGCGGGCCTAATTTCTGCTCGATGAAGATCACTCAGGATGTTAGGGAGTATGCCGCAAAGCAGGGCGTTGATGAACAAGATGCACTGGCAAAAGGAATGGCAGAAAAATCTAAAGAATTTACGGAGAAAGGCAGCGAAATCTATTTGTAGATGAATGTAATTGTAATTGCAAATCCTGCTATGATTGACAATGAATCAAATACAATTAATCAACTGTTTGAAAGCGGATTAGATATATTTCATTTAAGAAAAGATTCATGTACAAGAGCGTACTGTAAACAGCTGATTTCTGAGATTGATGAGGTATATCACCATAGGATTGCATTACATCATCATCATGAGCTTACAGACTACTTTGGAATCAAACGGCTGCACTATAAGGAAGCGCACAGAAAACAATTACAGGAGGCTAAAACAACGTTTAATTTGAAGGAAACAGTGCTAAGTACATCCATCCATCAACTGGAGGAGATTAATAATTTGCAAGGATTTGATTATGCGTTTTTTGGGCCGGTGTTTAACAGCATATCCAAGCCAGGGTATGCTGGTGTGCTTAATCAGGATTTTAGATTACCGCAGCGTTTAAACAACACAAAACTTATTGCCCTGGGCGGAATTGATGCTGAAAATGTTGAAGAGCTCCATTCAATGGGGTTTGATGGAGTGGCAGTACTTGGTTTTATTTGGAATGATCCTTCAAAAGCAGTGCAGAATTTTAAAAGTATATATGAAAGATGTTAGCGAACAGACCATATGCAATTAGTATTGCAGGATTTGACCCCAGTGCAGGCGCTGGTGTTTTGGCCGATGTAAAATGCCTTGAGCAACATCATGTTTATGGTTTTGGCATCTGCAGTGCATTAACCGTACAAACAGATGATGAATTCTTGCGGAACGACTGGTTAGATTCGCTTCAAATCATTGCACAACTTGAACCATTAATGGCCAAATTCCAAGTGTCGGCATGTAAAATAGGATTAATAAAGGATGTTGCTGTATTACAGGAAGTAGTCTATTTCCTTAAATCAAAAAGTCCTGACCTAAAAATCATTGTGGATCCTGTATTAAAGGCAAGCTCAGGTTATGAATTTCACGATTGGGCAAATGGAATAGATATATTATCGCCGGTACTTAAACAGATAGACCTGATTACCCCAAACTACAATGAAATGCTAAGTTTAGGTGGTGAAGCAATGGATGTAAGTCATACCGCTAAGCTTTGGGCACAACACTGCTCTGTTTTATTAAAAGGGGGACATAGCATTGTTGCTACAGGCACTGATTATCTATATGAGCAGGGTAGCATTTCTGAATTTCGTCCGCAAGTTGCTCAAATTCATCAAAAACATGGTTCTGGCTGTGTTTTATCCGCAGCTATTGCCGCAAATATGGCATTAGGTATCCCTTTAAAACAAGCTTGCAGCAATGCTAAACGATACATCGAAAAATTCTTAAACACTAACAACACCCTACTTGGGTACCATTCATTATGATTGATAAACTACACTATATATCGCAGGAGACTGAAAACACGAGCCACCTTGACGCCATTAACAAAACACTTATAGCGGGTGCAAAATGGATACAACTGAGGGTTAAAAACAAGCCTGAGGACGTGATTCTTGAATTGGCTATTAAGGCTAATGCGCTTTGCAGGGCTTATGGAGCACGATTAATTGTAAATGATCATCCTTTAATTGCCCTAAAAGCTGGAGCTTATGGGCTACATTTAGGCTTAACCGACATGCCAATTGCAGAAGCAAGAAGCATTGTAGGCGAGCAAATGATTATTGGTGGTACAGCGAACACTTTTGAACATGTTAAACAAAGGGTTGCAGAGGGAGCCGACTACATAGGATTAGGCCCTTATCGGTTTACCAATACCAAACAAAATTTAAGCCCTATAATTGGTTTAGAAGGGTATGAAGCGATTATGGAACAGGTTTCTATAGCTGGCATCACTACTCCTATTATTGCCATTGGAGGTATAGAATTGAATGATATTTCTTTGATTATGACAACTGGGGTTCATGGTGTGGCACTATCGGGTGCACTAACCAATGCAAATGATCCTGCCGCTGAGCTTGCACAAATGTACAGTGCGCTAAAGGTTTTAAACCCCATTAATAACTAACTATTATGTTAAAAATAGCAGACAAAACATTTAAATCCCGATTGTTTACGGGAACCGGGAAGTTCAGTTCAGCTACTGAAATGGAAAAAGCATTGCTTGCTTCGGAATCGGAGCTGGTAACTGTGGCCTTAAAAAGAGTTGATCTGAAAGATAATGACGATGATATTTTAGTACATTTAAATCATCCTCACATTAATCTTTTACCGAACACATCTGGTGTCCGCAATGCAAAGGAGGCTGTTTTTGCAGCTCAAATGGCCAGAGAATCGCTAGAAACCAACTGGATCAAACTAGAGATTCATCCAGACCCTAAATATTTAATGCCTGACCCAATTGAAACACTAATTGCTACAGAGGAACTGGCAAAACTGGGTTTTATTGTGCTTCCTTACATACATGCCGACCCGGTTTTGTGTAAACGATTGGAAGATGCAGGAACATCGGCTGTAATGCCTTTAGGCTCTCCTATTGGCAGTAATAAAGGCTTAAAAACAATTGACTTTTTAGAAATCATCATTAGTCAAAGTAACGTTCCTGTAATTATTGACGCCGGAATTGGAGCTCCTTCTGATGCTGCAAAAGCCATGGAAATTGGCGCTGATGCGGTTTTAGTAAATACTGCCATTGCAGTTTCTAAATACCCTGAACAAATGGCCAGAGCGTTTAAGATTGCGGTGGAAGCCGGAAGAATGGCTTTTGAGGCCAAACTTGGTTCTGTTAATTTACATGCTGTGGCCAGCAGCCCATTAACCTCATTTTTAGATGACTAACTTTACTGACCTCTTTGAATCGTGCAACTGGGACGAGACCAGTAAAAGCATTTATGCCAAAACCAGTGTTGATGTGGAGCGTGCCTTAAATTCTTCTCAAAGAACATTAGAGGATTTTAAAGCGCTTATTTCGCCCGCAGCAGCTCCTTATCTGGAACAAATGGCCCAGATGAGTCAGCAGCTAACCCTTAAGCGTTTTGGTAAGGCCATTCAAATGTATGTGCCGCTATATCTTTCTAACGAATGCAATAACATTTGCACTTATTGCGGCTTTAGCTATGATAATAAGGTCAGGAGGAAAACGCTGTCTCCGATGGAAATTATGCAGGAAGTGGCCGTAATTAAAGACATGGGATACGATCATGTGTTGCTGGTTACCGGCGAGGCCAATCAAACCGTGCATACCGAATATTTCAAAAAAGTATTGGAGCTTATTAAGCCTCACTTTTCTCATATATCGATGGAAGTTCAGCCATTAGACATCGAAGATTATAAAGAGCTTACGCCCTATGGCTTAAATACAGTTCTTGTTTATCAGGAAACTTATCATCAGGATGATTATAAAAAGCATCACCCAAAAGGGAAAAAATCCAATTTTCAGTATAGATTGGAAACGCCTGATAGATTGGGACAAGCCGGAATTCATAAAATGGGATTAGGTGTGCTTATAGGTTTGGAAGATTGGCGAACAGAT
>NZ_CAMLHF010000183.1 GCF_946479715.1 uncultured Pedobacter sp.
TGCTTCCAATTGATTTAGCACTATTAAAGTCAGGTTTTTCATTACTCTGATATACTTCCAGCTTAGCTATATCTTTTAATGCTTCTTTGTTAACAGATCCGGAAATGGTTTTATAAGCAATTTCGGTATTCCCTTCGGGTATGTTTACTTCAATACGCAGATAAGCATTTGCCTCCATTCTTTTAAATATTGGGTTCTCTGTTGAAACAGCACTAATTTTTATAGCGTTAGCGCCTGTTTCTGTATATATTTTTTTGCTACATGAGGTAATGCCTAATACAATAATCATTACCAAAACAGCTTTCGTTATATTTCTATGTATCATTATCTTATATAATTCTATTTAACCATTAAACTATTACGCATCAACAAAATCGTTATGTTTGGGGCGTAAAAAATAAAGTTGAACACCTAATGCAATTACTACAATTCCGGCAAGCATTGCGAAATCTTTACCAAGGTTACCGGCATCAGATGATTTGCCTAACAAATCGGTTATAAAAGCACCGAAAAATACTCCGGTCATATTCATTAATCCGTATGCTGTTGCCCTGTATTTGGCCGAAACAAATTGACAAAGAATGGGCATATTGTTGGCATCAAACATCCCAAAGCCTATACCAAAGCAAATAGCCGCCCCAACAACATGAAAGAGTGAGTGGCCAAAGCCAAGTAATAATAACGATGGAATGGTTAATGCCAAACCAATTGCACTGGTATAAATACGGCCTTTAATGTTTTTCTGCACCCATTTATCTGACAAAATACCTCCGAATATTACTCCCAGAAAAGAAGAAGCTGCTATTGTAATGGTTGACAGCGGCCCCGCAGTGGCCATCGGAATATTTAAGTTTTGTGCAAATAATGTAGGTAACCAGTTTTTTGCCGCCCAGCCTGGTAAACTTGGAACTGCAAAATAGAACAGAATAATCCAAAAGGAAATATTGGTAAGCAGCAGCCACAATCCTTTAAATAATGAAGGTTTGGCGTTTATTATAATTTTATCGGATCCTGTTTCATCATCACTAACCTTTTTCTCTCTTAAAAAAAGGATTAAGACAACGGAGTAAATAATACCTGCTATTCCGAACCAGTGAAAGGTAGATTGCCATGAGAATTTATCGGCAATGGTGGCTCCAAAACCGCCTAATGCCTGCCCCATGTACAATCCTGTCATGTGAATTCCTATTGCCAAAGATCTTGTTTTAGGAGAGTGAAAATCGGCTATTAAAGACAATCCTGCAGGAATGTAAAGTGCTTCGCTAACGCCCATTATTGCCCTTAACCAGTAGATTTGATTGAAAGTTTCGGCATAGCCCATTAAAAAAGTAACTCCCGACCAAACGAATAAACTACCAACAATTAGCCATTTTCTATTGAACTTATCGGCTATAATTCCCGAAACAGGGCTCATAAAACCGTATATCCAGAGGAAGATTGCCATTAGATAGCCAAAGTTGGTAGCCGATTGCAACTCCGCAATATCGATTTGCATTGCAGGCTTCATGGTCGACAACATTTGTCTGTCCATATAATTTAATAATGCCACTACCCACAGTAATCCGACAAGCACCCAGGCATAATTATTTGTGTTTTTCTTTAGCATATTATTAGTTTTTTGAAACTGGGAGCGTTTCTATTTTGCCTATCATTACCGAGGGTGTTCTTACACCGGGTTTTATTTCTCCGTTAGATAAAACAATATCGTTGCCCCATTTAGTTGCAGTTGTAGTAACATGTGCAGGAAAAGGCAGTTGACCTAATTTAGTCCATGTATTTTTAGTAGTGTTATACACCAGTTGGGTTTTATAAAAACCTTTATGGTTAATGCTTAACTTATTCTTTTCTAAAGTAAGCTTATCTTTCTCTTCTTGTGATGGCGACTTAGCTATTTGAGATATGTAGTTCTCTATTTTATGAAAAACCGTTCCATTATCACCACCTGCAACCAGAATAAGATTATTAGCTACAGCAACTCCTGCTCCGGCAGAAAAATTAGTTGTTTGTTTGCCGTCGGAAATATCAGCCAGTTTTTGCCAGGCGCCCGCAGCAATGTCATAAGCGTAAGTTGTATGGTGTAAATCGCTAATTCCTGATGGTGTTTTAGTACGGCCACCTATTACGAAGATCTTATCTGCCTGGGCTACAACCAAGGCGTTTGCCAGTTGCATTGGCAGGCTTGGTAATTTTTGCCATGCCGAATCTTTAATATTTAGATCGAGCTTATAAAAGGCATCAGATGAATTTTTTTCTTTATCGCCTCCGACCAGATAAACCACATTACCAATATGGGTAAGCCCGGTATTAGTAACTGCAATTGGCAAATCGGGTAATTTTTTCACAACGATATTTAATTCCGGAGTATCCCAGGTAATGATAAATGCTTTGTTAGATAAACCATTTTGACCTTCACCACCGGCATAAACCACTCCCAAATCTGTGGAAGTATTGCCACAATAAGCAATAGGTTCCGGTAGCTTTGATGTTTTTGTACTCCAAACAAAGCGTTCGTTTTGCTTAAGTAATAGCTGAATCTTATCAGAATAATACTTCTTCCCTCCTTCCCATGGCATTTTATCAGGGAAATTAGCGCCTCCTGCAACCAAAAGGGCGTCATTATAAACAGCATTAACAGCACCTGCAAAGCCCAATGAAGTACTGCCATCTGCATTTTGCAGTTTTGCAGCTGTACACCATTGCACTCGCTCTATTACCGTTTCCTGGGCAGAAACATCAGTCAACATTAGCATAAAAGGGATTGATAAAGAAAATAAGTATTTGTTCATAAGCCTATTACTAAAAACTAATGAGGCGCATTTGATTTAAAAGTATTAAAATCAAGCGCTGCTACATCAGATTTAAATTGTTCAAACTGATTGCTATCCATATTCTTAACCGGCAACCTAAATTCTCCGCAATCTATTCCAACTACTTTCATATAAGCTTTTCCTGTAGCTATACCACCGTATTTACCTAACAATCTGATCATATCTATAGATTGCTGCTGCAGTGAATTGGCTTTCTTTAAGTCGTGGTTGTCAAAAGCATCTATCATATCATAATATAAGGGAGCTGCATAATTAAATGTACTGCCTACTGCACCTTTTGTTCCCAGCGCTAATGCCGAAAGCATATTCTCATCACGTCCCCAAAGCATGTCATATTTTCCATCCTTAAAGTTCATACAAGATAAGAAATCCATAAAGTCTTCGTGCGTATATTTTACTCCGGCAAAGTTTTCAATTTTAGCATCAACCGCCTTTAACAAATCATACATAGCAAAGCCTACTCCTGTAAGTACTGGTATGTGATAATAGTAGAAAGGCATATCTGGCACTACCGCAGCAATTTCTGCACAAGCTTGAGCCAACATATCTACATTTGCAGGTTTAAAATAAAAAGGAGCAGTAAACGAAATGGCGTAAAGCCCAATCTGTTTAGCATATAAAGCAAGTTCTTTACAATCTGTAATACTTGTACCACCTAAAAATAACATCACTTTAAAATCAGGATCATCATTGGTACAATCGGCCCAGGCTTTCGCTACTTGTTTTTTCTCATCTGTAGACATAGAAACACCCTCGCCGGTTGATCCGCAGATGAAAGCACCTGTTATTTTATTGTGTTTTAAAAATCTATAGTAATCAGGAATAATATTTAGGTTGATGGCTCCATTATTGTCCATTGCAGTAAAAGGAGCGGCAATTAAGCCTTGTAATCTCTCGAAAATCATATAAGTGTTGAGTGTGTTTTTAAATCATTCGCGGGCAACAGTAGTGTACTCTACCCGCGAATGCTGTGAATTAAAATAAAGGATATCCGTCTGTTTGTGTTAGCGCCCTATTATTTGTCAAAGAGGTTCTGTCTATTGGCCACAACAACTTGTAAGCTTCTGAAGAGGCCAAACCAGTTTTAGCAAATACACAGTTATTACCCATGCGTCTAAGGTCATACCATCTTTTCCCTTCTCCAATAAACTCTAACAAACGTTCCTGAAGTATCGCTTCCTTAGGGTCAGCATCTATAGCTTGATGAGGATAACCCAGAGTAGCCTCATTGTAGTTGCTGCCAAAAGCTCTTGCTCTAACAAGATTTATCTCTGTAGCCGGGCTTTCACCTAACGCAACCTTAGCCTCCGCTAAAAGTAATAACAGATCAGCATAACGATAAATTGGGAAGTCATTGGTGAAAGCCCTGCTTCCCGCATTTTGTTCTCCTTGGTACTTTTTCAGGAATGCTCCGGCTATTTTAAATGTACCCGCTGCTGGTTGAGAATAAGCTGCCTGTATTGTTAAGTTTTTGCGTAAGTCATTCTCATTAAATTTTCTGTAGGTAGCTATTTTAGTAGGAATTCTTAATAGCCCACCATAGTTATCTGTAACCACATCAAATTTTCTTGCAGCTAATGAATCGTAGAAATTAATGATTAAGCTTGTTTGCGGAACAAAGTTTCCAATGAAAGGCAGGGTAGCTTCATTCAGTTTATTTCTTGAAGCAAAAATCACCTCATTATTGTCTTTCCCGGTTGATGAAAACACATCTGCAAAATTATTTAATAATGATAATGCTGGAGCGCCCGACTGAATACTGGTCAATGCTGTTTTTGCTATTGTAGCATCAGCACTGCCACCACCTCTGTAACTTGTCCACAAATACACTTCTGCATTTAACATTTGAGTAGCAGATTTAGACCAGAATCCTTTTTTGTTCTTTGCAGAGAAGGAATAGTCAGAACCGAAATTTTCGTTAGAAAGGTTAATATCCGATTTAATTAAGCTCATTACCTCTGCATCAGTAGACGCAGGTTTCGCCAAATTTGAAATATCGATATCAACCGTAGGCTCTGTTACAATTACAGCTTTACCCCAACTTCTGTAAAGCTGAAAATAATAAAATGCACGCATACCGTAAGCAATACCAAGATAGTTTTTCTTTGTTGCTTCCGACACTATATTGGTAGAGTTCAATTTGCTAATCAAAAGATTAATTTGATTAATGTTATTGTAAAATCCTCCAAAATTACTAACTCCTGGATTATCTGCATCTAAGGTATGAAGCCACATGCGCTCCATGCCTTGAGTTGCCTCACCTGTAAATGCAGCTGTAGTGCCTGGATCTGTTCCATATATGTCCGCACGTACTTCTCCCAGAAATTCAAAACTGGTATTATGATCGCGAAAACGTGTGTGAATTCCACTCACAAAAGCGTCCACCTGATCTGGAGTTTTCCAATAGCTTGCATCACTTAAGTTACTCACCGGACTTAAATTTAAATCTTTTTTACAAGAGCTAAGGGCTATTGCACTAATCCCTAAACAGATTAGAATATTTTTTATGTTCTTTTTCATATCGCTAATTCTTAAATATTAGAAACCAACTTGTACACCCATAATGAATGACCTTGCCGTTGGATACGTACCTGTGTAAATACCAGTAACCACACCATCAGTATTAACCGGAGGTTCAGGAGAGGGACCAGAAAACTTGGTAATATAAAACAAGTTACTACCGGTTATATAAACTTTCATATTTGAAAGAATCTTAGATTTTTTTACCAGGTCATTAGGCAATGTATAAGCAAGTGTGACCTCCCTTAAAGCCAAATAGTCACCTTTCTCATAAAATCTTGAGTTGTTACTGTTCAATACAGCATTGCCATTATTTGCCCTTGTGTAATTCTGTTTTGATCCTCCAACCTGATCAGCATAGTAAACTTTTGGCACATCTGTAACTGTGTTTGTTGGTGACCATGCTTGTTTTTGTAATTCAATGTAGTTAAAGGTTCCTTGATAGTTCCCCAATGTTCTGGCAACCAAATCATTGTAAATGGTATGACCAATTGCAAAATCCCATCTGTTATACATGGATAAGCCTTTATAAGAAATGCTTGTATTAAAACCGCCAGTCCATTTAGGGAAAATATTACCTAAATAAACCTGATCTCTGGAATCTATAATGTTATCTCCATTTACATCTTGCCAATTAACATCCCCTGCAGTAATGCGTCCGTTTTTACCTGCGGCAAGATTTGGCCCTGTAATACCAGCAATTGCATCAGTACGGTTACCGGCAATTGCGGCTACTTCAGCATCATCTTTAAAAATGGATACCTGTTTATAGCCATACATATCTCCCAATGCCTGTCCTTCCTGTAAACCACCTACCCAAACAACCTGTCCGGATTTTGGATCAAAAATCTGTAGTCCACCCTGTCTATTGTTGTCATTACCGTTAAATGGTAATTGTAAAATCTTATTCTTAACAAATGAAGCGTTTACACCGGCACTAACTTTCCAGTCGCCTTTATCAAAGATGTTTGCATTGACAGCAAATTCATAACCCTTATTCTGATAAGTACCCAGGTTAGTTCTTAAAGAACCAAAGCCCACATAACTTGGTAAATCAAGATTGGTCAACAGGTCGCTTGTTCTTCTATCGTAATAATCAAACGTTAAACTGACTCTGTCCTTAAATAAACCTAAATCTAAACCGACATCCGTTGTTTTACTTTTTTCCCATCTCAAATTGCTATTAATTATACCTGTATTTAAGAAACCTGCAGAACCATTATAATTAGTTTGCAATGCATAAACACCCTGAACCTCATAACGTCCCAATCCGGCAACGTTACCATTTTCTCCATAACTGATGCGTGGTTTTAAAGAAGAAATATAATTGCTTATCCCTGAATTAATAAAAAAATCCTCTTTATGTACATTCCATCCGGCAGACATACCAGGAAAAAAACCATTTCTGTTATCTTCAGCTAAACTAGAAACACCATCCAATCTGAATACTGCTGTAAACAAATATTTATTATCAAAATCATAGGCGAATCTTCCTAAAGCTGAAAGTATTTTATATTGAGATTTAGTAGAATAGTTGTTTGCGCTTCCAGCAGCAAAGGTTGTAGAGGCATTAGCAGTAGGAATATCATCTGTAGGTGCATTCTGTCCGAAAACCTGCATTGCATATGAATTCACATTGTAATACTCACCACCTGCCATTACATTAAAATTATGCTTGCCTCCTAAGGTTTTGGTGTAATTCAAAATACCATTGTATTGCGTCTGAAAATCTCTGGCAAAAGTATATATAGAGTTTCTTGTACTATTCCCTATAGTTCCTGAAAAAACATTAGCATAGGTTTGTGTGGATTTTTGAAAAGATTGGTCTAGTTTTTCATATAGGTAAGCATTTCCGGTAGCCTTAAAGTATAAGCCAGGAATAATATCCCATTTAACAGCACCATTAACCACTACCCTGTTTACCTCATTTGAGCGATCCAGGCGATTTAACCAATATAGTGGGTTACCATCTGTAACTCCATTTCCTGGATTTGGATTGGTTTTAGCTTCATCCAGCCATGGATTAAATGTTGGCCAAATTGCCATATTACGATATAGCGTATTTACATCACCACCAATAGCACCAATTTGAGAAGAAGTAGACAAACTTACCCCACTACTTACCTCGATATTAGGTTTAACTTTATAAGAACCGTTCACATCGCCAGTGTATCTCTTATAATTTGAACCAACAATTACTCCATTTTCATTGTAAGCATCAAAAGCAGCAAAGTATTTCCCTTTATCATTTCCACCTGTAACATTTAAGTAATGATCTTTAGTATAAGTATTTCTAAACAACACGTCCTCAACCTCACCACCATGGTCTTTATACATGATCTGACCTCCATAAGGATCGTCGAGAATACCCCATCCAGCAGGCAAAGTTGTTGTGCCTGCTACATATTTCTTAATATCAAATGTTGCAAGATCTGCAGGATTTGTGGAGAGTCCCAGACCTCTGGAGGCGTTTACCTGATCAAGACTTCTTCCCGCATTTAAATAACCTAAGCGGGTATAATAGATGTAATCCTTAGCATCCATATATTGATACCCTTCTCTGTTTTGATTGTATCCGCCTGTAAATTTATAGGAGATCTGAGCAGCTCCTGTCTTTCCAGTTTTAGTGGTAATTAGAATTACCCCATTGTTAGCACGCGCACCATAAATTGCAGTAGCAGATGCATCCTTAAGTAATTCAACAGATTCAATATTTTCGGATGCAATATCATTATATGCTCTTATAACCCCATCAACAATAACCAATGGCGCGCCCGGACTATTAATTGAAGCACCACCACGGAGAAGAATTAAAGGAGAAGCACCTGGCTGACCTGTACTATTAACTACCTGCAAACCAGAAACAGTACCTTGCAGTGCACTACCAATATTAGAGCGCGGGGTACTTGCAAGTACTTCTTTATCAAGCTTCGCTATAGAATTAGTTACATTCCTTCGGTTCTGGGTACCATATCCAACAACCACTACTTCATCCAGTCCCTGTGTATCTTCTGCAAGCGTAATGTTTATTGTACTTTGGTTCCCAACGGTAATTTGTTGGGTAACAAACCCGGTATAGCTAATTATAAGCACATCTCCGCTTTTTGCAGAAATAGCATAATTACCAGTTTCATTTGTAGCGGTTCCAATTTTGGTTCCTTTAATCAAAACACTAGCCATAGGTATCCCCTGCCCTTTGGCATCTACTACCCGTCCAGATATTTTAGTGGTTTGGCCTGATACAGTAAGCATGGCTATGCTTAAAATTAACGTTAGCAGGACTTGACTAACGTACTTTTGGTAAAGTCTTTTCATTGTTCTTTTGGTTAGGTTTTAGCATTATGTATAACATAATAAGACTAAGGTGTGACTTATATTTCTATATTGCAAGAAATATTTACATTATTTTTATTAACATTGTATTGAAATAACTGCTTAATCTTTATTTTTAGCTATTTCTACCGACAAAAACATATGTATAACATAATATGACGCCTAACCCTACTGAATCCCTCATTCAATTAGATACCAGTTCTCTGGTTGATAAAGTTGAAGCCAACCTTGTTAAGCTCCTCGTAGAAAGGAAATTAAGGGTTGGTGATATTATACCTACAGAATTAGACCTATCCAGGAGCTTGGGAGTAAGCCGTACTGTTGTGCGCGAAGCACTTTTAAGGTTACGAATGATGGGCCTTATAGACACCAAGAAAAAGAAGGGCTCTGTAATTACAAGTCCTGATATCTTCGGTATTATGAGCAAAAGCATGAATCCTCATATTCTGGATCAGGATACACTTAGAGAAATATTTGAACTAAGGCTGGTACTGGAAATAGGAATGGCCGACCTCCTTTTTCAACGTGTCACTCCAAAAGATATAGAAGAACTAAAAGAGATTGTAAAAACTGAGCCTGATACTGCAAAAGACCATATATTCCATATAGATCACGAGATTATATTTCACGGAAAGCTTTACGAAATAGCAGGTAATGAAACGCTAAAACGATTTCAAAAAATGCTGTTACCTATTTTTGATTATGTACACAACAGTGGTTTATTGAAAAAACCAGCTCAAATTCAAAAATTTGTATCCCATAAGGGGCTAATTGACATCCTTGAAAATGGCTCTCCTGAGCTATTTAGAAACGGCATGAGAAATCACCTTGAAAACCATTTCTTAAGGATCTTTAGTTAATTTATTAAAACAATCAGGCTTTAACTTGGTTGTTTTAGTATAATATGCTAACTAATAACAAAACAATCATCCTATCAAACCGTTTACCGGTTAAGATTACAGAACAAAATGGCGAATATATACTTCGATCTAGTGAAGGCGGACTGGCTACAGGCCTGGGTTCCGTTTATAAACAAGGGAACAATGTCTGGATCGGCTGGCCTGGTATAGATGTTCCAAAAGAGCGACAGGGAGAAGTTAAAAAACTACTTGCATCGCTTAATCTTATTCCTGTTTTTTTAACCACAGACGAAATTAATTTATACTACGAAGGATTTTCGAACGAAATACTTTGGCCTGTTTTTCACTACCTTACTACATACGCAAACTTTGAGCAGGACTACTGGGATTCGTACAAATCTGTAAATGAAAAGTTTAAAGATGCAGCAATAGAAGCTGTTAATGATGGCGACACCATCTGGATACATGACTATCAGCTACTTCTTTTACCCTGTCTGATTAGAAGAGAAAAGCCTTTAGTTACCATCGGTTTCTTTCAGCATATACCTTTTCCCTCATATGAAATTTTCAGACTGATCCCATGGAGAGAAGAGCTTATTTCGGGTATGCTTGGAGCAGATTTGCTGGGCTTCCATACCTTTGATGATGTAAGGCACTTCCTAAGTGCTGCATCAAGGCTATCAACCAGCAAGTTATCAGATAATGTTATCATTCACAAGGACCGACAAGTTGTGGTAGAAGCCTTTCCTATGGGAATTGACGCAGATAAATTTGAAGAACTAACTAAGCATGCAAAAGTAGCTAAGCACTCAGCTTCATTTAAAGCAAGCCAGGAAGGTCTTAAAATAATCCTGACCATTGACAGATTAGATTATAGTAAAGGTATCATTCAGCGTTTACAAGCTTTAGAACTGTTACTGCAGCTCCATCCAGAATATAAAGAAAAGATAGCACTGTACATGATTGTAGTGCCATCAAGAGATACTGTTCCGAAGTATAAAGAGCTTAGAGATCATATTGATCAGCTGGTAGGCAATATTAATGCAAGGTTCAGGACAATAGATTGGGTACCTATTCATTATTTCTACAGGTCATTTTCTGTTGAATTTCTTTCGGCTCTATACAGCACCGCCGACATCTGCCTGGTAACACCGATGCGCGATGGAATGAATCTGGTAAGTAAGGAATATGTTGCCTCACGTACAAATAACGACGGTGTTTTAGTTTTAAGCGAAATGGCTGGAGCATCTAAAGAATTAAATGATGCATTAATTGTTAACCCTAATAACATTGGCGACATTATGCGGGCAATTGTACGGGCAATAGATATGCCTATTGACGAGCAAAATGCTCGGATGTCAAGCATGAGGCATATCGTTAAAAAGTTCAACATCCACCTGTGGGTTAAAAATTTTATGGATAAACTAAAAGAAGTAAAACAATTGCAAGAATCTCTATTAACAAAACATGCAGTACAATCGGTAAAAGACCAAATAGCGCTAGATTATAAAAAATCAAAAGATCGATATATATTTTTAGATTACGATGGCACTCTGGTGGGTTTTCATGGCGATATCGACAAGGCTTCGCCAGATCAGGAGCTTTATGATATACTAAATAAACTGAGTTCGGATCCAGCAAATCGAGTAATACTGATCAGTGGTCGCAGATATCAAACCCTACAACAATGGTTCGGACATTTAAATCTGGATATGATTGCAGAGCATGGTGCATGG
>NZ_CAMLHF010000184.1 GCF_946479715.1 uncultured Pedobacter sp.
CATCCTTCAAGATTCCCGAAAACGATATCCCCTTTCAAAAAGGTATCTACATTTTTAAAGCTCTTTATGGCATCCCCCTTTGGCAAATTAGATTTATCGGGATATGCGGATCCGAGCATAATGTCGCCAACACCAATTATAGAAATGGTGTCTTTTTTAAAAGCTGCAGTATCCTTTTGTATGATATCCTGAATCTGTGAAATGTCGGTAGTCGAAGCTGTGGTCGTGCAGCTTAACAGGATTAAGCTGATTATGATATTTAAAAGGCCTATGCTTAGAAGTCTCATTTTTATTTTATAAAAAAAGTCCTCCTAAAATATCAGGAAGACTTAAATGCGTTTTATCCAAATAGAATTTTATTCCTCAATCAGATCATTCTTTACGGCATCAATTATTCTTCCGCCTTTATAGAAATATCTTGAGTAATAAGGTTCATTTAAATTACTGATTACGACACCGCGTGTTGATGAAGCATGAGCAAAGCGATTATCTCCCAAGTAGATGCCGATATGCGTAATGGTTCTGCTTTTTATTTTAAAAAATACAAGATCACCTTCTTTTAGTTCATCTTTTGGCAATGGATCAACCATGCTAAAAATATCTCTTGAATTTCTTAATATGGTAGTGTTGAAAACTTTATCGTAAATAGCCTTTGTAAAAGCGGAACAATCAATCCCTTTACTCGTGTTTCCTCCAAATCTGTAAGGAGTGCCAATCCATTCGTAAATGAATTTGTAGAGTTTAATATTAGAAGTTGCGTCAACAGCAACACCCATCACTTGCGAAAAATACTGCGAAGCTAAATTATCGGGATCCTCTAATTTATTAGTTTCTTTTGTTTTTGTTTGTGCGTTGAGGGCCGAAAGGCTGCACAATACAATCAGGGAAGACAACAAAAACTTTTTTATCATGTTATACTGTTAAGTTTGGGTAAAAGGCACTTACACTTAAACGTACACCACTAGGGCTTATTGTTTGGATGGCAAACATATGTATTTTACAAATGTTATCCAAATGTCATAGACCTAATATCTAAAGTTATTAACATTTTTTGTAACCTTAGTGTGCATTTTACATCATTTTCTTCGATATGTTGCAATAAAGAAGTAGATTTGCTCTCGTAAATAAAAATCAACACCCAACAATGAGTGCAGTAGAAATTAATAAAGATACCTATCTGAAGTGGTTTGAGTCGATGTTGCTGATGCGCAAGTTCGAAGAAAAAACTGGACAACTATACGGACAACAGAAAATCCGTGGATTTTGTCATTTATATATTGGCCAGGAAGCCGTTGTTGCAGGAGCTATTTCTGCATTGCAGCCGGAAGATTCCATGATAACTGCTTATCGTGATCATGCTCATGCATTGGCAAAAGGCGTAAGTGCAAATAGCATTATGGCCGAGATGTATGGTAAGGCTACAGGTTGCTCAAAAGGCAAAGGTGGTTCTATGCACATGTTTAGTAAAGAATTTAATTTTTATGGTGGCCACGGTATTGTGGGCGGACAAATCCCTCTTGGAGCAGGTATTGCGTTTGCTGAAAAATATAAAGGCACTAAAAATGTAAATGTTTGCTATATGGGTGATGGAGCCGTTCGTCAGGGAGCTTTAAATGAGGCTTTTAATATGGCGATGCTTTGGAAATTGCCTGTAATATTTGTTTGCGAAAACAATGGTTATGCAATGGGAACATCGGTTGAGCGTACCACCAACATGGTTGATATTTATAAAATAGGACTAGGTTTTGATATGCCATGTGCCCCAGTTGACGGAATGGATCCTGTTGCAGTTCACAACGCAATGGACGAAGCTGCCCAACGTGCAAGAAATGGCGAGGGACCGACTTTCTTAGAGATGAGAACTTACCGTTATCGTGGACACTCTATGTCTGACCCTGCTAAATATCGTACTAAAGATGAATTAGAAGAGTATAAAGCTAAGGATCCTATTGAAACAGTAAGAGAAGCGATTCTTAAAGAGAAATATGCTGATCAGGCATGGATTGAAGAAATTGAAAATAAGGTAAAACAGATTGTTGATGAATCTGTGAAATTTGCTGAAGAGTCTCCTTGGCCTGAGGCGTCAGAATTATATACTGATGTTTATGTGCAACAAGACTACCCATACGTACAAGATTAATTTAGAACGCATTTCAATAGATATATAGAATGGCTGAAATAGTTAGAATGCCCAAAATGAGCGATACCATGACAGAAGGTGTTATGGCTAAGTGGCATAAAAAAGTTGGCGATAAAGTAAAAAGCGGCGATGTTATGGCCGAAGTGGAAACCGATAAGGCAACCATGGATTTAGAATCATATTGGGATGGTACCGTATTGTACATTGGTGTAGAAGAAGGTAAAGCTGTTCCTGTTGATGCTATAATTGCTGTAGTTGGTAAAGAGGGTGAAGATTATAAAGCTGCTCTTGACGCCGAAGGCGCTGCAACACCTGCTAAAGAAGAACCTGCTGCAGATAAATCATCATCAGATAAACCTGTTGAAGAGAAAAAAGAAGCTGCTTCGGCTCCAGCAGTAACTGATGCAGATTTAGAAAAACAAGGTGTTACGGTTGTTCGTATGCCTTTATTAAGTGATACTATGACTGAAGGCGTAATTGCTGAATGGCATAAAAAAGTAGGAGATAAAGTTAAAAATGATGACATACTTGCTGACGTAGAAACCGATAAGGCTACTATGGAAGTGATGGGTTATGCTGAAGGAACTTTATTACATATTGGTGTTGAAAAAGGACAAGCGGCTAAGGTAAATGGAATTATTGCCATTGTAGGTCCGGAAGGAACTGACATTAGTGGAATACTTAGCCAGGGCGATGCTCCGGCAAAACCTGCTGCTGATAAAAAATCTGATGCTCCAGTTGAAGAGAAATCCTCACCGGTGGCTCAGAAAGAAGAAGCTCCTGTTGCTTCAGGAAATACTGATCGCGTAAAAGCATCTCCATTAGCTAAAAAAATTGCTCAGGAAAAAGGGATTGACCTTAGTCAGGTTGCTGGCAGTGCAGATGGTGGTCGTATCATTAAAAAAGATATTGAAAACTTCAAGCCTGCTGCCAAAGCTGCTGAATCAGGCACTCCTGCAGAAAAATCTGCACCGGTACTTGCACAATATTTAGGTGAAGAGAAATTCACTGAGAAACCTGTTTCTCAAATGCGTAAAGTAATTGCTAAACGTTTGAGTGAAAGCTTATTCACTGCGCCGCATTTCTACCTTACTATGGTTATCGATATGGACGCTGCTATTGCTGCACGTACTAAGATGAATGAATTCTCTCCTGTTAAATTATCATTCAACGATTTAGTTCTAAAAGCAGTAGCTGTTGCTTTAAAACAACATCCAAATGTGAACTCTTCTTGGAGAGGTGATGCAATTCGTTACAACGAGCATGTAAACATCGGTGTAGCTATCGCTGTTGAAGATGGACTATTGGTTCCTGTAGTACGTTTTGCTGATGGAAAATCATTGTCCCGTATCTCTGCTGAGGTTAAGGATTTTGCACAACGTGCAAAAGCTAAAAAATTACAGCCTGCTGATTGGGAAGGTTCAACCTTCACTGTTTCAAACTTAGGTATGTTTGGTATAGATGAATTTACTGCTATCATCAATACTCCTGATTCTTGTATACTTGCTATAGGTGGAATCTCACAGGTGCCAGTTGTAAAAAATGGTGCGGTTGTTCCAGGAAATATAATGAAAGTTACATTGAGCTGTGATCACCGTACGGTTGATGGCGCTACAGGTGCCGCATTCCTGCAAACATTTAAAGCATTAATGGAAGAACCTGTTAGGTTATTAGTCTAATCAGAATTCTTTTCAAAGAGATTTAAATATCGAGCTTGCCTGTGTATAATACAGGCAAGCTTTTTTATGCTTGTTACTTTTTGTACTTTTGCGCTCATGTCGAATATCAAACCCTCTTTAGCTAAAGGAACCAGAGATTTTTCTCCACAGGAAATGGTAAAACGTAACTATATTTTTGATACCATTAAAACGGTGTTTAAAAAATATGGATATGCGGAAATACAAACTCCCTCAATGGAAAATCTATCAACCTTAACCGGTAAATATGGTGATGAGGGCGATAAGCTCATATTTAAAATCTTAAACAGTGGTGATTTCCTTTCTAAAGTAAAGCCAGAATTGCTTTCGCAGGCAAATTCAAATGCCATTATCTCATCGATTAGCGAAAAAGCATTGCGTTACGATTTAACGGTACCTTTTGCACGTTATGTTGTAATGCACCAGAATGATATTGCTCTTCCTTTTAAACGGTTCCAGGTGCAACCCGTATGGCGCGCCGACAGACCACAGAAAGGGCGCTACAGAGAGTTTTATCAATGTGATGTGGATGTTGTTGGATCTGATAGCTTATTGAATGAGGCTGAGTTTATATTGATCTATCAGGAAGCATTGAGCAATCTTGGACTAAAGGACTTTACTATAAAGATCAATAACCGCAAGATATTATCAGGAATTGCTGAAGTTGTAGGCAAACCTGAATTAATTATAGATATGACTGTTGCTATTGATAAACTTGATAAAATAGGTTTAGATGGTGTAATTAAAGAGCTATTGGAGCGTGGGTTTACTGAAGCAGATATAGATAGGTTAAAGCCGGTTATTTTGCTTGAAGGTATCAATGAACAAAAACTGGATAGTTTAAAAACAGTATTGTCTGTTTCAGCAACAGGACTTAAAGGCGTTGAAGAAATAGAGGCGGTGTTTGATTATGTAAATTCAATGCTTAAAGCAGATTCCTCTATGAATCCGAATGTTGAATTAGACATTACGCTGGCAAGAGGATTAAATTATTATACAGGTTGCATATTTGAAGTGAAAACCAATGAAGTTGCCATGGGCAGCATTGGCGGTGGTGGAAGATATGACGACTTAACTGGTATGTTTGGTTTAAAGGGCTTAACCGGAGTTGGTGTGTCTTTTGGTGCGGATAGAATTTATGATGTATTACAGGAACTGAATCTTTTCCCTGAATCTGCAGCTGCAGGTACAAAGGTTCTGATCAGTAACTTTGATAAGGAAGCCGAAAGATATGCGCTACCAATCTTACAGGAACTGCGTGGGGCAAATATTGCCACAGAACTATATCCGTCCTCAGCTAAGCTTAAAAAGCAGATGAGCTATGCTGATGATAAACATATTCCTTACGTAATACTTATCGGAAGTGAAGAGATGAGCAATGGTGTATTAACATTGAAAGACATGAAAAGTGGGCAGCAAGAGAAGTTAACTATTGCTGATATTATTGAACTGTTAAAAGTTAATTAGCCTTTGAAGAAGCCATAAAGGCCTCCAGATTTCCTTTTGCTTTTGTGCTGATCTTGTTTCTTAAAAAGGTTGTCCACCCTAATACAAGTCCTGTAAATCCAAGGGCTTGCTTAGCCCATGTGTGAAAATCGAAATTGTCAATATGCTTTGTGATTTTCCCGTTCTCTATTATAAAGGAGGCTTTAACTCTATTAACTACCTTGTTTCCAGTTGCAGAAAAAGTATAATATGCATCCCATTCCGCGCTTCCCCCCGTATCATTTCCCGAAATATTTTTAAACTCAATTTGCATATCCTTGCCGCTTTTGATAAGCATAGCCCACATAGAACGCACCTGTTTTGCATTTAAATTAGTAAATACAGGATCGCTAAAGGTAGCACTATCGGCATAGCAATCTTGCATAGCCTTTACCTCTTTATTTTGAAAGCTAGTGTAAAAGTGGCGGATCAGTTCTTCATTTTGAGTCATAACAGCAGCGTTTATCTGGTTTAGAGGTATGTTTTACCGGCCAAAATTCCTTCTATCTTGTCCAAAAGATCATCAATGTCGAAGGGTTTAGCCAGAAAGCCATTTGGTTTGTACTCGCCATGTTCAACATTTTGAGCAGTATATCTGGCAGATATCATTAATACAGGTATTTGATCAGTAGTTGTATCAGACCTAAGCGTTTTTAACAATTCACGGCCATCTCCATCGGGCAACATGATATCAAGGATAAGTAAATCGGGTTTAAGCTGCTCAATATGAAACATCATATCTGCGCTCTTATTAAGGCCTGTTACATTATATGCTTCACTCTGTAAAATCAAGGTGATCACATCAAGGATAGCATGATTATCCTCAATAACAAGTATGTTTTTGTAAATTGTAGAGCCTTTTGCCAAAATAGAGATATTTAGTAATACAAATATATTCAAGTAGAATGATTTGTTTATTGTTTATTTGAAAAATTTGAACAAATTATTGCAATGGTATGGCTACTGGTGCAACGTTAAAATAATCTGGGAGTTTCATTGAACCTTTTTACATTATTAAAGTCCAAGAATAGAGTTTTAGGTTAGAATGGGTATGGTTGTGGCGACTATGCCCTTTCTTATTTCAAATGAGGTTTGTATGTAGTTGTATTTACTATTGCTTTAAGCTCTTGTAAAATGGCATACAGGCCAAAATTTGTCCGGTTAACATAAATAAAATGCTTAACACCCCTTGCTTGTTTAAACTCGGCCATCTTAGAAATCTTTTCTCCATAGGAATATAGTTGAGCAAAGAATTCCGGATTATCAAAATTGAATGTTTTGCTCGTATATGGTCTGGCGAACAGTTCAATCATTTCACGATAAGCGTGATAATAGAATTCGATCTGCTCAGCATTATCTTCCTTATGAATCATTTCTAGTTTTCGAAAAGCTTCGATTGTCCTGGTTTTATCTTTAATCACATCAGTAGATATGAGTGAGAAAAAGGGATAATAGAAGTCATCGGGCATTTCTTTTATACAACCAAAATCGATAACCCCTAGTTTTTCTTCCGGAGTGATCAAAAAATTTCCGGGATGAGGGTCAGCATGAACTGCTCTTAATTCGTGCTGCTGGAAGTTATAGAAATCCCAAAGGGCCTGACCAATTTTATTTCGTAATTCCTGTGAAGGGTTTGTTTTTAAAAATTCTTTTAGATGAAGACCATCTATCCAATCCATCGAGATTATTTTCTTTCCCGACAATTCCGGATAATAAGTTGGGAAAACAACATTGGTCAGATTTTTACAAGCTTCAGAAAACTCGATAGAACGTTTTACTTCCAGTTCATAATCAGTTTCCTCTAATAAACGTTCTTCAACTTCTTTAATGTAAATATTTAATTCTTTCTCGCTCATACCTAATAAGCGGAATGCAAAAGGTTTTACCATTTTAAGATCAGAAGAGATGCTATCGCCAACACCTGGATATTGAATTTTAACTGCAAGTTTTTTTCCGTTTAATTCAGCAGTATGAACCTGGCCAATTGATGCTGCATTGGTTGATCTGAGATTAAATTTATCGTAAATCTTTTCTGGAGTTTTTCCAAAGCTTTTGCTAAATGTTCTTACAATAAGTGGTCCTGATAGTGGGGGAGCATTATATTGTGATTGGGTAAACTTATCAATATAAGATTTAGGTAGGATATTTTTATCCATGCTTAACATTTGAGCAATCTTTAGTGCACTTCCTTTTAGTTCACTAAGTGATTTATAAATATCTGTAGCATTGTCTTCATTTAACTCATCTTTAGTAAGCTCTGGATTAAATAGCTTTTTAGAGTAGTGTTTGATATAGTTGCCGCCTATCTGAAATCCTGTTTTTACAAATTTGGCCGACCTCTGCGTTTTAGTTACGGGGATACTGCTTTGCTCTTTCATCTGATCTTAGAATCTCATCTTCTCTTTAAAATGCCCGTTCCTTGAAAGAAACTTGCCATACTCCAATAGATTGTCTATAGGTGATCTTTGAAATAGGTCAAAGGTTACATTTATACCTTTTTCTATTGCTTCGTCTGTTTTTTCAAACCCTGCGCTGTCATCATTCATCCAGAATTTTACTATAAAGGCAAATTGAATCCAAAGGGCATCTTTATACCTTTTGCTAAAAAATTTTCTTTCAGCCAGTTCTCCTGTTTCCAGACCTTCGTTCAAGATTTCTTCGGCAAAATGTTCAAATATTGGTTTTACTCCAGAAAGTGCATCTGGAGTCGAGAATCTGTCTTTAGCTGTTTTAAGGCTATAAATTACAAAACTTCTTTGCTTTTTGAGTACTTCAACATAGCTATAAAAAAAAGCAAGGATTTTATCTCTGGATGAATAATCATTCCAAATCTCCTGTTGCTGTAAAGTATCAATGGTTTCCACTATTAATTCTACCCATATGATCTTTTCTACGCTTTCAAAAGAAGCATAAAACTCATAAAAATCGGACTCAGATATCTTTAATTTTTTAACAAAACTATAAACTGATTTAGGTTTCTCATCGTTCATTAAAACGTAATCGATGTAGCCATTTCGAATTTGCTGAGCAGTTGCCATTTCCTTTTTATTTATATAACGTATAAGTAGTTAGCATGTTTCAAAAACCATTTAAAGTTATTGAATTATTCTATCATCGTTTTGTAATAAAAAGTTGAATTTGGCTAAATGTTATAGGCCTAAACGGTGTTTTCTTAAGGTGTCCTTTGCAATATCATAGCCAGCATCAGCATGTCTTATAACCCCCAATGCCGGATCATTATGTAGCACACGTTTAATTCGCGCTTCAGCATCGGCAGTACCATCAGCAACTATCACCATTCCAGCATGTATGGAATACCCAATTCCAACTCCTCCACCATGATGAAGTGAAACCCAGCTTGCTCCTCCAGCTGTATTAATTAATGCATTAAGAATAGGCCAGTCTGCCACAGCATCTGAGCCATCCAGCATTGCTTCGGTTTCCCGGTTTGGCGAAGCAACAGAGCCTGTATCTAAATGATCTCTACCAATTACAATTGGGGCTTTTACCTTTCCTTCGGCCACTAATTTATTAAATGCCACGCCGGCTTTTTCTCGTTCCCCCTGGCCAAGCCAGCAAATCCTGGCAGGTAAACCCTGAAATGCAATGCGTTCCTGAGCCATGGTAATCCATTGTTTCAAACTTTCGTTTTCAGGAAATAATTCAAGGATCAATTTGTCTGTTTCGTAAATGTCTTGTGGATCCCCGCTTAAAGCAGCCCATCTAAAAGGGCCTTTGCCCTCACAAAAAAGTGGACGAATATAAGCTGGAACGAAACCAGGGAAGTCAAATGCATTTTTAACACCAACTTCCAGTGCGCGCCCACGCAGGTTGTTGCCATAATCAAATGTGATAGCTCCTCTTTTCTGTAATTCCAGCATTTGCCGCACATGCTTAGCCATTGTAGCATAAGAGCGTTCTACATACTTATCAGGATTTGAAGTACGCAAAGCATTGGCTTCTGAAACACTCAATCCTTCAGGGAAATATCCAATTAAAGGGTCGTGTGCCGAAGTCTGATCAGTTAAAGTATCAGGTGTAATATTTCTATCTATCAATCGCTGTAATAATTCAACTGCATTACAAACCACACCAATGGATAATGCCTTACCTTCTTGTTTGTATTGCAATGCCCTGTCAATTGCAGCATCAATGTCATGTTCAATTTCGTCGATGTAACGTGTTTCTAATCTTTTCTGAATGCGCCATTCTTCGACCTCAGCTGCCAGGCATACACCCTTGTTCATTGTTATTGCGAGTGGTTGGGCACCCCCCATACCCCCAAGTCCAGCCGTAACATTTAAAGTGTTTTTTAAATTACTGTCAAAGTGTTTTTTTGCCAACGCTGAATAGGTTTCATAAGTGCCCTGTACTATGCCCTGCGAGCCTATGTAAATCCATGAGCCTGCTGTCATTTGACCATACATCATCAAGCCCTTATCTTCCAGCTCATCAAAGTGTTGTTGGGTAGCCCATTTTGGTACTAATTGGGAGTTCGATATCAATATCCTTGGTGCATCTTTATGTGTTGGTAATACTCCTACAGGTTTGCCAGACTGTATTAACAGCGTCTCTGTGTCTTCCAGGTTTTGCAAAGCTTTAATGATTAATGCTAAGGCTTCTTTATTTCTTGCAGCTTTGCCACGGCCACCGTAAACAATAAGCTCTTCCGGACGCTCTGCAACCTCAGGATCAAGGTTGTTTAATAACATTCGCAATGCGGCTTCCTGTACCCATCCTTTGCAGGTTAATGTAGTGCCGGTTGGTGTATTTTTTTTACTGAGATCAAGATTTAAATTCATAATAGCAGTCATATAAAGGCAATGTTACCAGACAAATGTATATAATTATATAGAATTGGTTAAGTTTGGTTTTTGAAATTGAAAGAAAAGGTTTTACATATCAATAAAGCTATCTCGATCGTTTTGTTAATGGTCTTTTCCATTGCACTTACGCCATTTAGCATTCTTCATAGTCATCATGAGGAGGAGACGCAATGTGCAAAAAATGGAGAGACCTGTAAACATCAATTCCACGTACGTACGCATGCTGATACTTGTTTAATATGTGCGGCTCATTTCGAAAAAGACTACATCACCACTCACTCTCATTACACTTTATATCAGGTTAGCAAATCTGGTTTAAAACCTGTAGAGGCAATCAGCAATTCTTATGCTGACTTAATCCGTTTAGGATTAAGAGGCCCACCGATAGCTTAATATTTCTTTAATTTATTGCTTGTCATGACGCTGCATGGATTTTGTGCGACGCATCATGATTTTATACACTCAATTGAAGCCGACTTGAGCATTCAGGGAGGTTTGTAATCATATAATTATATTCATGAAAAAGATACAATTTTTAATAGTTGTACTACTATATACGTTTTTCTCTGCAACTGGTTTTGCTGCTGAATTAATAGAATTGAAAGGTAAAGTTGTGGATGCTGAAACCCAACAACCGTTACCAGGGGCATCGATTTTAATCCCAGACCTTCGGGTTTCTGTTATGACAAATGAATCGGGTGAATTTATCTTAAAAAATGTACCCGCCCGGGGTAGCTTCCTTGTACAGATTAGATATGTAGGTTATCAAACAATAACCCAAACTGTCGATTTTAAGAATGTAGGGTCAATGGAATTTGCCTTAAAATCAAGCGTAATCGAGGGGCGGGAAGTAGTTATAACAGGGTCGGCAAATAGTTCCGATAATAAAAAAAATAGCACCTCTATAGCAACTGTAAGCAAGGCCGACTTGCTTTATCGTCCTTCAACCAACTTAATAGATGCTATATCCCGTACACCAGGTGTGTCTCAAATCACAACTGGAGCTGGAATATCAAAGCCGGTTATTCGTGGCTTAAGCT
>NZ_CAMLHF010000185.1 GCF_946479715.1 uncultured Pedobacter sp.
ATGAAATACTTGATTTTTCAGAAAAAAAAGGATTATTGACCCTTAAATTTTATGCAGAGAACAATACAGGTAAATTGATATTGCTTGTTTTACTTGTGGCAACTTCTTTTATTTATCTCCGCTCACTTAAAAATATCTATTTGGAAAATAATCTGCTAAAACCAGATTTTAATGGTCAGTTGGTGCTCAGATATCCATTGTTTTCTGCAGGCTTACTTGTTATCAGTTTATTTCAATTCTTTTTTATATCGCCGCCTTTTATTTTAAACGTCATCTTCTGGTTAGTATCCTGCATTTGTCTGACCGTTATTTTTAAAAAATATGTTAGTAGGTACTGGATGCGCGTATGGCTTTTTATGGTTGTATTTTTTCTGATTGCTGCTTTGGGCAATTTAGTACTACAAGCATCCAGAATTGAACGGTGGTTTATGCTTATTACTTCAATAATTGGAGTTTTAGGAGGCATACTGGCGATGCTGAAAGGCCATCGGGAAGAGCTAAGGGAGAAATGGATTATCTGGTCTATCGCTTTTATGGTTTTGCTGGAATTTGCATCCACATTAGCAAATTTGTTTGGAAGGTACAATTTGGCAAAAACATTATTCATTAGCGGATTTTTGAATGTCATTATTGCCATTCTTTTTCTTTGGACCGTACGGCTCATTAATGAGGGGTTAGTTCTTGCATTTAATGTGTACTCTGGCCAGGATAAAAAACTCTTTTACCTCAATTTTGAAAAGGTAGGTAAAAAAGCTCCACCATTATTTTATGTACTGCTGGTTGTTGGCTGGGTGGTATTACTGGGTCGCAATTTTCCTGCATTTGAATATCTATTCAAACCTTTTCAGAACTTTTTTAGTCAGGACCGAACGCTTGGGGACTATACTTTTAGCATTAATAATCTCCTGCTGTTTATCGCGATTATGTCAATTGCAGTTATTATATCTAAAATTGTTTCCTTTTTTGCATCTGATGGTCATCTTCCTTCGAACAGAGACAATAAGAATGATCGTCAGGGAATAGGGAGTTGGTTGCTGCTGATACGGATTTCGATTCTCTGTATAGGATTATTTTTAGCTATTGCAGCAGCAGGGATTCCTGTTGATAGGATAACCATTATTTTAGGCGCTTTAGGTGTAGGCATTGGTTTTGGCCTGCAAACTTTAGTTAATAATTTGGTGAGTGGACTTATTATTGCGTTTGAAAAACCTGTGAATGTTGGGGATATTGTTGACGTCGATGGTCAGGGCGGTAAGATGAAATCCATTGGATTTAGGAGCAGTGTGATTTCTACCTGGGATGGGGCAGACGTGGTTATGCCTAATGGCGATTTACTTAATGCACACCTGGTCAATTGGTCGCTAGGAGGAAATCGTAAAAGAATGTCTATTCTAATAGGTATTGCCTATGATGCAGATCTTCAAAAAAGTCGACAGGTATTAACAGAGATATTAAACAATGAAGAAAGGATCAGCAAAAATCCTGGCCCCGTTGTACAATTTGAGCAACTCAATAACAGTTCAATTGATCTGCGAATATATTTCTGGACAAAACATATTGGAGATACATCTGTTACAAGGAGCGATCTGATTATAGCTATCGTTGCTGCTTTTAAAGCCAATGGCATTACAATACCATTTCCTCAACAAGACATCCACCTTCATCATCCAGACCAGCAATAAAGCATATGGTTGTGCACAAAATTCGGGTATCAGAGAGATGATTCATTATTGATGCTGTACCTGAGCGATATCAAACCGGTTTCATAAATCTTGCTTTGCAGGAGAGTGAGTTTTCTTCTACTATTCTGCTTACGGAAAAGGGCTTTACCATCACCAAGGAGTATAGGATGTACTGACAACCAAAGTTCATCTACAAGGCCTTCTTTCATCAATGCATCGGTAAGCTCAGCACCACCATACAGCCATATGTCTTTGCCTGGCTGTTCTTTTATTCTTCGCGCTTGGTTAATACTATCATCGGATATAAGTACCGCACCCTTTTTTACTGTTTTCAATGATTTAGAAAATACATATTCTTTCATTGCAGGCATACCCGGAACCGTTTCTCCATTATTGTTCTCAGCGTATTGTTGCGCTATCTCGTAGCTTTTACGGCCAATAAAGATAGCGTCTACACGTGTAAAGAATTCGTTTAAACCATAATCCTGATCCGTAAAACACCAATCATATTCGCCGTTAGTTCCTTCAATGTATCCATCCAATGTTATTGCTAATCCTAATATTAGTTTTCTCATATCGTCAATGTTTTTGTAATGCAAAACTGCAAAGATTAAATTATCTCAAATTGTACAAAACGGACATTAATAAAGAACATGTTGAGCATGAGTCAACTCACCGGGAGCATAGCCTGTATAAGCTTTATAGTCGCGATTAAAATGAGCCTGATCATAATAGCCGCTTTTATAAGCTATTTCCGTAAGTGAGAGTACTGGGTATTTTTTTATATAGCGAAGTGATTGTATGAACCGATACACACGCAAATATTCTTTAGGCGACAGGCCAATATATTGCTGAAACTTTCGTGAAAGATGGCGCTGACTAATTCCTGCATCGTTTGTAAGCTTGCTCACAGACACTAAGCCACCGGAGAGTTGCGCTTGTTGAAGGCAATAGTCTATCTGAAAATCGTTTTTGGCAGAGGCCAATTGTTCTAATAAATAATTTTGCACTATACATACACGTGTTTCATTATTACAGGCACAGGCTAGCTTATCTTCTATTTCTTCCGCCAGATTATTCCATATATCCGATAAGGGAGCTGTAGTGTCGGTTAATGTATGCATGGGTACCTGAAAGAACTTATAAGCCATGCCAGGATAGAAACAAATGGCGAGGCAGCCAGTCCCTTTACGCATCTGAACATCCATAGGGCGGCTCATACGAAAGCTAATGATGCTATGCTTATACAGTTCATCGCCAATGATTGCTACTGGTGTACTGGTATAGTTCACAAACAATTCAACACAGGTATCGGGTAGCACCCGTATATGGTTTGTGTCTGTGTCTCCATCGCACTGCATAGTACATATCAGCTTAATATAAGGCCGGAGACTCGGAATGACATCATACAATTGAATATGCATAGTGTATAAAAGGTATGTCTTATTACAAGGATAAAGTTAAATAATCTTGTTGTTAACAGTGTAAGAAAGGGCTTCTACGATATTATTCACACCCAAACGCTCAAAAATTCGCCTTCTGTAGTACTTCACTGTATCAGAAGAAACAAATATTTTTTCTGCAATTTGGCTAATTGTTAATCCTTGTGCATGCAACCGCAATATCTCTATCTCTCTTTTTGTAAGTTTAGGTTTCTCTGATTTACGCCAAACAGTATTTTCTAAATTTAGTTCCCAGGTTTCGTCTGTGCCTTGTTTATGAATACAAACATTACCTGCATTTTTATGGTGCGAAATAGAAACTATGCACATTGCTTTCCATAGATGACCATCTCTTGTCAAAAACAACGGAGTAAGCTTATGATTGATGAGAATATGCTTTCCATCCTTATTAACCAAATGAAAATCGTAAGTTATGCTGTATAATTTTTTCTCATTTCCCGGCAATTTTTCATAGAAATCAAATCCTGCATTGTTAATTAAGTTTAACAGTTCTAAATCACTTTCAGGAACATTTTTAAAATAGAAATCATACCCCATATTCAACACTTCCTCAGAGGAATGTCCGCATAAAAACAATGGATTTTCTGAAACGTATTCAAACGCCATCTTTTCATAATCGATAACATATATACTTTCATATGTTAACCTTGCAAAAGATTTTACGACATCCAAATAATGTTGATGTTGTAGACGGTCTTCTTCAGATATTTTTCCAACCCTATTCTTGGTAAGCAGGCTTGAATTAATGTTATTTTTCATTAGTAGCTAGGGCTTAATAACAAATCTACACTAAAGTGTAGTCTTTGAAAATTTTTTTGTGCCCATTTTTACAAGAAACAATTTTTGTATGGCTAGGAGAAGGCTTCCTAAGGTATGTTGGCTGCTATTATATCGAACCATACTAACAACCATACAGACAGAAAAAACAGATGATGAATTGTAAAACTTGCAACATCGAATTAACTTCAAAATATTGCCCAAACTGTGGACAATCCAGCCAGCTTAAAAGAATCGATGGACATTACATCATTCATGAGATTGAACACGTTTTGCATTTTGAACGTGGGATTTTATACACTATAAGAGAACTTATAGCAAATCCAGGACAAAACGTAAGAAATTATCTTTCAGAAAACAGAAGTCGACTTGTTAAACCAATAATTTTCATCATTGTTACTTCTCTTGTTTATTCGACATGCAGTAACTTTTTCCATCTTGAAGATGGTTATATAAAGTATTTAGGCAACAATAAATCTACAACGAGTGCAATTTTTGAATGGATACAGGGACATTATGGTTATGCGAATATAATAATGGGCATTTTTATTGCATTATGGACAAAGCTATTTTTCAGAAAATATAAATTAAACATCTTTGAAATTCTAATACTTCTCTGTTTTGTGATTGGAATGGGAATGTTGATTTATTCCGTTTTTGCAATTATTCAAGGTTTAACACATTTTAGAGTAATGCAAATTGCAGGCATTGTTGGGTTTGTTTATACTACTTGGGCAATTGGACAATTTTATGAAAAGGGAAAAGCTATCAATTATGTTAAAGCGTTTTTTGCTTACATCTTAGGTATGATCACTTTTGCATTGGCAGCAATAATAATTGGGGTAATAGTAGATATGGTAATTAAACATTAAAACTTATGAGTAATAAAAAAGGACAACCATTTCCATTTGTAATTATAGCAATTGTTTTAGGATGGACTATTTTTAAACAATTCGATTTTGAAAACTTAAAATTCGAAAAACCAGCATTAGCCGTTGTATATATATTAACCTTTATAATGTCTGTTTACTTTCTTGTTAAAAACGCTAAAAAAGAGGAATAGCAGCCAACCTAGGTTGGCTGTGATGATACTTCACCTGCGCTTTGCTTATATTCTGCTTTACCAAATAAATTTATAGTCATCTATACGATCTGATTTCACAAAACGCGTCAGCTTGCCCTCGTGGAAATAAAAGAATGAATAAGGTTCAGCATTGGCGATAATTACTCCTCTGGAGATAATTCGATAAATATTTGTCCCATTATTATCGAGCGACATCAATTCCGCAGAGCGGTTAGCTTGTTTGAATTCATTTTCTGACATACCGATCTTAATTGACGATTCTTGATATGACATGCTCTTGCAGCCTAAAGCTATTACCGCAGGCAGATTAAAATTATTTTTTTCATGTGTGTTTATTTGTGTGTAATGAAGCGGGTTCAATAATGGTGCCGTTTAGCATCCCGAAAGATTATGTTTTCTTCACACCTGATTCACACCTCCTTCACATCAAATCCACAAACAGGTACCTTTTTGTGAAGAAAGTGTGCCTAATGTGTGTATGATGTGAGAATAATGATATTACTTATGGCATTTATCCATTTTGGTTATACAAAAATAAACGGGGCAGCTATGGAATTCCGTTTTTTAAATACTTTTTGTGGAGAGTATTAAAATACAAAAACCTGCAATAATTTAACTTGCAGGTTTTTGTGTTGTTCTTTGTGATCCCGCTGGGATTCGAACCCAGGACCACTACATTAAAAGTGTAATGCTCTACCAGCTGAGCTACGGAATCAAAGTTCTTATTTGGAACTTTCCTCTAAAGCGTTTCCCTTTAAAGTGGTGCAAATATAGGATTACGATATATATTCTGCAAATAATATATCCAGAAATCACATAGTGAGCTGATTCCTAGCCTTATTATTTACATTTAATCTTTTCTTCACCTTCAATTAACATTCCTATCTCCATAAAAAAAGCAAATTGTGATTAAACAATAGGGTAGAGGGCAACTTATTTTCACAGAAAATTAAGCAGCAATTTATTAATCTCATCTTTATGCGTAAGGAACACGCCATGTGATGCACCTTCTATAACATGATACTCTGAATTGGGCAACAATGAAGATGTTACGTCACTCGTAATATTAATAGGTACAATTTTATCATCATTGCCATGAATTATCAATACAGGAATGGTGATTACACTTAAATCTGTTCTAAAATTAGTTTCAGAGAAGGAGCGAACACATTCAGTGGTAGCTCTCGGACTGGCAACAATTGCGAGTTGATGCATCCAATTCTGAATTTCCTGGCTAACTGGTTTGTTATGTTCATCTACGCTGAAAAATTGTCGTCCAAATTCTGCTAAAAAAGCAGGTCGGTCATTTTGCAGGCCCGCAATCATCCCATCGAATACTTCACGGGGAACACCATCTTCATGATCTTCTGTTTTTAACAGCAGAGGAACCACAGAACTGATCAATACAGCTTTAGTAACTCTGGATGATCCATATTTACCCAAGTACCTCACCACTTCGCCACCACCCATCGAAAATCCTACAAGGGTAACATCGTTTAGGTTTAGTACTGTAATTACCTCATGTAAATCGGCCGCAAGCGTATCATAATCATAACTATGCCATGGTCTGTCTGATTGACCGAAACCACGTCTATCGTATGCTATACATCTATACCCTGCATTTACCAGTGCATTAACCTGATACTCCCACATCTCATGGGATACCGGCCATCCGTGGATTAAAACCACAGGTTTACCCGTCCCTAAATCTTCAAAAAATATATTAACCGATGAACTGTTCTCAGCATTCTTTTTAACGTATGGCATAATAGTTTCTATTTAATGTTTAACTCTTTTAATAACATAGTCAAAGGTCATTTGTTTAATAAAAACAAACAATATCTGGCCATAATAAACTTTATATTCTCATATTTGAGGTATTAAACTAACCCATAAGGTATAAAAATACCAAGAGGAATAACTATAAATAATGAATAAAGCTATTTTTTTGGATCGCGATGGCGTTCTTAATCACGAAATCCACGACTACATTACCAAACTAGAAGATTTTGAAGTATTGGAATATCAGATTCCTCCATTAAAAAAACTATTTGACGAAGGTTACTTGCTTATTGTAATTACAAATCAAGGTGGAATTGCTCAAAAGCGCTATACCGAAGAAACATTGGCCGAAATGCATAAAGTCCTTGCACAAAAATTTGAAGCTAAGGGCGCCTTGATAACACATGCATACTACTGTCCGCATCATCCAACCGTTTCAGGTGATTGCGAATGCAGAAAACCTAAATCGGGAATGCTTTTAGAAGCCATTGCCACATACAACATTGATCCGGCACTTTCTGTAATGATTGGCGACAAACCAAGAGATGTTGAAGCTGCAAACGGAGCAGGGGTAAAGGGGATAGAGATATTACCTGATGAACAGATAGATTATAATCTTGTTAAGGAAGTACTAGCAGGGAATGAATTTCAAACACTTAGCGCTGGAATATTAGATAGAGCTAAAGAATAAGTAGTTAGCTTTCATTACCACTAAATCACATAAAAAAAGCTGGTATCATAATTATGATCCAGCCTTTTTATGCATTAAGGAAATATTATTTTGCTTCTGAAGCTTTTTTGTGATCTGCAAGGAACTGAGCTAAACCGCTATCAGTTAATGGGTGCTTTAATAAAGCAGTAATTGCAGATAAAGGACCTGTAATTACATCCGCGCCTAATTTAGCACAGTTAACAATATGTAACGGACCACGGATAGAAGCAGCTAAAATTTGTGTTGGGTAACCATAGTTATCAAATATTAATCTGATATCTTCAATTAATTGTAAACCATCAGTAGAGATATCGTCTAAACGTCCTAAAAATGGAGATACATATGTTGCACCAGCTTTAGCAGCTAATAATGCCTGACCGGCAGAAAAGATTAAAGTACAGTTGGTTCTGATGCCTTTAGATGAAAGATATTTAATTGCTTTAACGCCATCTTTAATCATAGGGACTTTAACAACAATCTTTGGATCTAATTTAGCTAAGGCTTCACCTTCTTTGATGATTTCATCATAAGTAGTAGATATTACTTCTGCACTTACATTATCATCTACGATAGCGCAGATAGCTTTATAATGCGCGATTACATTAGCATCGCCCGTAATACCTTCTTTAGCCATAAGACTAGGGTTAGTGGTTACACCATCTAAAACACCAAGATCTTGTGCTTCTTTTATTTGATCAAGATTAGCTGTGTCAATAAAAAATTTCATGTTATTTAATTTAGCAAATTGGTTAATGTTATAAGTTGTCAATTAATAAACGCCTAAATTAGGTATTTACATTGAAGTCTTTTAAGAAAAGATGGAATAAATAGGAGAGGAGAGCCTTTTTTTACATTGAAAGTAAAAAAAGGGCAAGCACCTCTTATCGCATCGCTACAACTTTCTACCCTTGCTTCGTTCCCGACCTGGGGGAGTTCAAAAGGAGCTGATCGTAAAAGACTTGCCCGCCACAAAAGTAGCAAAAGACCTGAATCTACAAAAGGAAAATCACTAAATATTTCAACTTTTCAAAGGAAATAAAGATAATCAATTGACGTTAAAGAGATTGAGTTTGTAAATAATTTAATATTTCCGTTATATTTAAATAACCTTACGAGAGAAAGGGCTAAATTAAATATAATACAATCAGAGAAACAGTAGTAAAAAACAGGAAAAATTGCGTTTAAAGCGTGGAAAGCCAATTGTAATTATTTTGTTATGCAAAATAATTCTAAATAACACCATTACCAACATCGTAAATTAAAACGATGTAATTTACCAATATGATAATTAAGTATTGACTTCTTTGCCAAGTACTGCTTTTTTTCTAAAAAATATGTGAATATTATAATTCCTTGAATTTTATTCGTATCTTAGTGTCCTAAATACACTATACCAAAACTAATATTTAAACGAGACTTATGGAACCAAAACAAGATAACCAAGGGTTATATGACCAGCGTTTTGAGCACGATGCCTGCGGTATCGGATTTGTTGCCCATATAAAAGGCAGGAAATCACAGCAAATTATTTCTGACGCTATAACCATTCTTGAAAATCTTGATCACCGCGGGGCTGTCGGTGCTGAAATCAATACGGGTGACGGGGCTGGTATTATGATACAAATACCCCATGAATTCCTGTATGACGAGTGTCTCAAAATCGGATTCAGCTTAAATGAATCTGGAGATTACGGCGTCGGAATGCTATTCCTACCCAAAGATGTGAAGGCAAGAGAAGAATGTAGGGAAATTATTTACCGCGCTGCCGAAAAACTAAACCTGGAAGTTCTGGGCTTTAGAAAGGTAATAACCAATACAGAAGGTATTGGCGATATGGCCTTATCAGTAGAACCGGAAATGGAACAGGTATTTATTGCCCGTCCTTATGCAATTGCAGCAGGTGCAGATTTTGAACGTAAACTGTACGTATTTAAAAACTACCTGTCTAAAACAATTAATAATACTGTAAAAGGTATTAATGGCGATTTTTACATTGCTTCTTTTTCATCAAGAACAATTGTATATAAAGGTCAGCTAACTTCATTGCAAGTTAGAAGCTATTTTACTGAGCTTAGCGACAAACGTGTGGTTTCAGCTTTTGGTTTGGTTCACTCGCGTTTTGCAACAAACACTTTCCCTTCATGGAGGCTGGCACAACCTTTCAGGTACATTGCCCACAATGGAGAGATCAATACTTTGCAAGGTAACCTTAACTGGTTCAGAGCAAGTGTTAAATCTTTTGCTTCTTCTTACTTTACTCCTGAAGAATTAAATATTTTACTTCCTGTAATTGATGAGTCTAACTCAGATTCAGGATGTTTAGACAATATAGTAGAATTACTACTTCACTCTGGTCGTTCTTTACCACACGTTCTTATGATGCTAATTCCTGAAGCATGGGATGGTAACGACGATATGGATGAACTGAAACAAGCTTTCTATAAGTTCCACGCTACTTTAATGGAGCCTTGGGATGGACCGGCAGCAGTTTCATTTACCGATGGAAACCTTATAGGTGCTACATTAGATAGAAACGGACTTCGTCCACAAAGATATGCCATTACTGAAGATGACCGTGTAATTATGGCATCTGAAGCTGGCGCACTAGCTCTTGATCAAAGCAAAATCATTGAGAAAGGAAGATTAACTCCTGGAAAAATGTTTGTGGTAGATATGGAGCAAGGCAGAATCATTAGTGATGCTGAAATTAAACAACAAGTATGTGGTAGCAAGCCTTATGGCGACTGGATCAATAAATACCAAATCAGACTGGAAGAACTTCCTGATCCAAGATTGGTATTTAGCAACCTTTCTCAGGAGTCTATTTTTAGATACCAACAAGTTTTTGGCTATAGCAGAGAAGATATCGATCTAATCTTGAAACCAATGGCTCAGGACGGCAAAGAGCCAATTGGTTCAATGGGTACTGATATTCCTTTGGCTATCCTTTCTCAAAAACCACAACACTTAGCTTCATACTTTAAGCAGTTATTTGCCCAGGTTACTAACCCGCCAATTGACCCGATCAGGGAAAAAGTGGTAATGAGTTTAGCCGGTTTTATGGGTAATAACGGTAATATATTGGAAGAAAATGCTATGCAATGTCATTGTGTAGGCATTAAACATCCTATATTAACTAACCTTGAGCTTGAGAAATTAAGAAGTATAGATACTGGAGTATTCCAATCTAAAACACTACAAACTTATTTCAGAGCCGACGGCAACCCAGGTGCATTAGCTAAAGGTATTGAAAGACTTTGCCGCTATGCTGTTGATGCTGTTGAAGATGGTTTCCAGGTAATTATCCTTTCTGACAGGGCTCTTGATTCTGAGCATGCTGCCATTCCTTCGTTATTAGCTGTTTCAGCCGTTCACCATCACTTAATCCGTAAAGGATATAGAGGTGCTGTGGGT
>NZ_CAMLHF010000186.1 GCF_946479715.1 uncultured Pedobacter sp.
ACCATCACCAACCCATCAGGAACAACGGTATGTTCTGGGCAACAGGTTACCATTAATGGCGATGTGCCTGTTGGAGGTAAGCCCCCATATACTTATAGATGGGAAATAAGTACTAACCCAAGTACCAGCTGGACAATAATTCCTGATGCAACTAGCCGTGATCTAACCGTCGTAATTCCTGCAAGCTCGTCATTTAGGCGTATAGTATCAGGTGATGCTTGCGAGACTATAAGTAATGAGGTAAACCTGATAGCGCTACCACCAATAACGGGAAATACAATTGGCGTAGATCAGGTCATTTGCAGGGGCAACATTCCTGCCCCCTTAACAGGTCCAAGGCCTACCGGTGGCAATGGTTTAGATTATACCTACAGTTGGGAACAAAGTACAGACAATGGGGTTAATTGGGTAGTCATAAATGGCGAAACAAAGCCAACATATGCTCCACCCGCTTTAACTTTATCAACCAGGTATAGAAGGTTAGCAAGTAGCGGACTTTGCTCAGGTAGTCAGGCTAGCATTAGCAACAGCATAAGTATTACGGTTAAGCCAGATGCAATTTCCAATTTTACATTTACATCTGATAAGGGATGCACTCCGTTTAATATCGATAATCAAAATATAAAAGCTATTGTCGATTTAGACCGGAATGACATTTACATCTGGTATGCAAATGAAACAGAAATTGGCAGAGGTATTCAATTTCCCGGTTATCAAATCACAAATGACAATGAGTCCGTTATTATCAAGCTGGTAGTTACCAGTAAACAGGGGTGTAAGGCCAATGAAATGTCTCATACATTTTCGACCCGGCAAAGCATTACTGCTTCATTTACACAAGATAAATCTGAAGGATGCGGCCCGCTACAGGTTAGTTTTGTAAACACTTCCACCTCTCTTGTTGATGCTGATTTTAAATGGGACTTTGGCAATGGTGTAACTTCTTCTTTAGTACTGCCTCCTCCAATTACTTATCAGTCACACCCCCAGGGAAAGGACACCACTTATGTGGTTACCTTAAGCGTAACCTCGCCATGTGGAACCAATGTGTTTACTTCCTCAGTCTTTGTTAAAGCCCAGCCAATCGCTGTTTTCTCGCCCGATAAAACTGTTGGTTGCTCCCCAATGAAGGTTAGCTTTAGTAACACCTCGCCCGGGGGTACAAATACTTACTATTATGATTTCGGAGATGGCACCTTTCTTACTAGAACAGATAAACTACCTGTAGAACATGTTTATGTAACCGGAACAATAAAAGATTATACAGTGAAAATGCGTGCGGAAAACGAATGTGGCAGTCAGGAAAGCAGTTACGTTATTCGGGTTTCCCCTAACACTGTTTTGCCAGAGCTAGTGGTAAACAGTTCAGAAAAAAGTGGCTGTGCACCATTTCTTGTAAATTTTTACAACAATTCTAAAGGAGCGAATCTATTTAGATATGATTTTGGGGATGGAGGGACCAGGGTAACAAGATCGGCACCAGAAATTGTACAATACACATTTAAAAATCCGGGAGTATATAAAGTTGTGCTTACAGCTTCAAATGGCTGTTCAGACACGACAACTACAGAGACAATAACCGTATTTGAACAACCACTAATCAGTTTCACAGCAGACAAAACAATTGGCTGTCCCGGCCTTGAGGTAAAATTCAGCAACACAACCACTGGTGGACTATCCTATCTGTGGGATTTCGGAGATGGAACAACTTCTACAGAATTCGAACCAACACATGTGTATGGCGGGGCACTTTCATCTTATACTGTTACACTAACAGCAACAAATAGTCTAAATTGTCCAAATACACTTACACAAAGCGATTATATAAAAATTACAGCACCACCTATTGCACAATTTTCAGTAGATCCTGGTATTGAAATTAGCATTCCTTCTTATACATTTAGTTTTATAGACCAAAGCACTAATAATCCAGATCAATGGTTATGGGATTTTGGTGATGGTATAACATCGGTAGACAGAAACCCAAAACATACCTATGCAGATACTGGGCTTTACAAAGTAACTTTAAAAGTGATCAATCAAAGCGGTTGCTTCACCACTTCAGTTAAGAATGTAAGAATTAGCGGAGTACCCGGGTATCTGTTTGTGCCAAATTCGTTTATACCCGGCAGTGAAAGTAGCGAACTTCGACAATTCAAAGCTAAGGGCTCAGGAATTAAATCATGGAGGATGTCGGTTTTTAACAAATGGGGACAACTCATATGGGAAACAACAAAGCTCGACGAAGGACATCCGCAGGAAGGTTGGGATGGAACATACCGTAATACGGAACTACCGCAGTCTGTCTATTACTGGAAAATTGATGTCGAATTCATTAATGGATCACAATGGAAAGGTATGACATATAACAATAGTACGCCAAAACGAACGGGGCCAATACATTTAATCAGATAACATGGCAAAGACATTAAAGATTCTATTGATTTTGTTAACTTTTATAGGCATTGGATTCGCTTCTGCACAAGATCATATTTATTCTCAGTTTTTTAACCAGCCGATATATTTAAATCCCTCACTAACTGGTCAATTTGAAGGAGATATTAGAATGAACCTTATTTATAGAAATCAGTGGTCGGGCTTAAGTGGTGATCTGTCTTATATTTCAGCCTCTGCCGATTTAAATATCGCCAAATTTGCAGGTGGAGTAGGATTGATTTTTAACCGTTCCAGCGAGGGAACTGCATATTTAACTAAAAACAATGCGGCCGCTACGTATTCATACAGTGTTGGTGGCGATGATTTTGTGTTGTCATTTGGTATCCAGGCCGGTTTTACCAATAGAACCATAGACTGGAATAAGTTGGTCTTTTCTGATCAGATTGATCCCCGCTTAGGATATGTTCCCGGCAGTATCTCTGCTGCTGAACCACCTGATATCTCCAATAAGTTTTTCTTTGATGCAGCAACAGGTGTAAACCTTGTTTACCGTAACTTTATGCTAGGGACGGCTTTACACCACATTAACAGACCCGACGAATCCTTTAGCGGAACACAAGCCAAGCTTCCAATGAGGATTACCGTAAATGCAAGTTTCAAAATTCCTTTGACTCCATATTTTGATTACAATCAAGACGAAGGCGCTTCTCTTATACCTTCGGTAGTTTACTACAGACAGGCAAGTAATAGCAACATAAGCCTGGGAGCCCAGTTTAAATATAAAAGCTTAAATACAGGTCTTTGGTATCGAACCGGACCGCAGAATGGACCCGATGCAATTGTCCTTTCTCTGATTTTTGATCTTTTTAAAGGGAAACGTAATGGAGAGAAACTAAGGTTAGGAATAAGTCATGATGCAACAACTTCAAAAATTAATTATACCAATACAAGTGGTACTACTGAGGCGAGTATTGGATATGAAAAATACTTCCCAAATAGTTCCGGTTACAATCGTTTTAATGGGCTAAGGTGCTATGACTTCTTTTAGATAATGATATAAATAAAGGAATAAAAAGTATATTTTTGTCAGCGGTTTTGTCAATGAATGTATCAAAAAAACCTTTTTAAACTATGAAGAACACACAGTATTGGTTAGTGAAGTCAGAACCTTTTAAATATAGCTGGGAGAAATTTAACAAAGACGGCAGAACCTTTTGGGATGGTGTACGCAATTATCAGGCGCGTAATAACCTGAAAGAGATGAAAGAAGGAGATCTGGTTTTATTCTACCATAGTAATGAAGGTAAAAATGTAGTTGGTATAGCAAAAGTGGTAAAAGAGTTTTATCAGGATCCAACTACCAGCGACCCTAACTGGGTTGTAGTAGATCTGGCTCCGGTTGAAGCACTTAAAAATCCTGTTAGTCTGGAACAGATCAAAGCCGAAGAAAGTCTTAAAGACGTTTCATTGGTTAGACAGGGCAGGTTATCTGTAATGCCCCTCAAAGCAGAAGAATTTGATAAAATATTAGAGATGGGAAGCTAATGCATCCCCGAATAAGGTTCTGCTCTTACATACTTTTTTGTTAAGAGCAGGCCTATACTCATTATCAGACTCGATCCTAATACCACAACAAATAAGAAAGAAGTCCCTACTTCTGGTATTTTAAGTGCATGCGGCAAGTTAAAATACAATAGGATACTAATTAGCCCTCTAGGCGCAATAAAAGCTTCAGCTCCACTATTTTCTCTTCTAAAGATTTTAAGATATACAAACCTGATCACAAAGATAGAGGCAAGCATAATCAAGCCATTTACAAGAACAATTTGATCATTAAGCTGATAAATGTTCATCGTAAATCCGAATATTACAAAGAAAAACGTTCTTAAAATAAATGCACTTTCAGCAGATAATTGATGTAGTTGTGTTAAATCGTTAGATAGATTCTTGTAAATAAAAATACTTCTAAACCAAGCGTACTTGATGGTGTCTGCATTGTTTAAAAACAAACCGAAAGAGAGTATTAAAACAAGAGCCGACAAGTGGTACGACTGCCCAATGGCATACACCATTATCAGTATAGAGATGATCAGGAAAAACTTTATGTGATGCGATATCTTTCCCATTACATAAAGCAAAACGATACAGGAAATAGCTGATAATATAACTATCAGTATCGTATTTAGTCCTAAGCCAGTAAACGAAGAAGTAGAGATGTGAGGATTAGATATCGCGAAATTAAAGAGTATGATCCCCAGAATATCAGAAAAAGAAGATTCATAAATGATAAACTCTTTCCCTTTTTTAGATAGTGCTGCCGCAGATGGAATAGCTATTGCAGAACTAACTACACTAAAAGGAATTGCATTAGTAAAGCACGTATAAAGGTCGCGACCGGTAATCTCATATATAATAAAAGTGATCACAGAAACCGAGGCTATCAGTATTACAAGTGCCGATAGAAAAGCACCCTTAATGATTTTATTCTTATCCCGATCGTACTTCAGTTCAAGTGATCCTTCAAAAACGATCATAATTAAACCCACAGTACCCAGTGCAGGTAAGATCTTTAGAAAATCGAAAGTTTCTATCTTAAGGTTATCTACAAGTACCCGCAGGCCTATTCCTAAAAGCAATAGCAGCAGTACAGAAGGTAATTTAGTTTTACTGGCAACAAGGTCAAATAAATAAGAGAAGATGACCAGGCCGCTTAAAATAATCAGTGTAGTGTAGGTCGTCATTTTTCCTATTTATTTAATAACAGCATTCCCGCTGTTATTGTTTACTCCTTAAAAAAAAGGGCTTTCAACTCAATAGCGTCATTTGGCAACATCTTTCCACTCAATATTAAACGCAATTGTCTTCTTCTTAAAGCCCCGGCAAATAATTCGATTTCTTCCTCAGTCTCAGGTTTTAATTCCGGAACAGGAATAGTTCTTCCGCTTTGGTCAACAGCTACAAAAGTATAGTAAGCCTCATTTGATTTCACCCTGCTTCCCGAAGGAATATTTTCTGCCCAAACATCCAGTCTAACCTCAACAGAAGTATTAAATGAACGCGTAACCTTAGCTTCAATCGTAATTACATCACCAAGTTTTATGGGTTGCTTAAATGATACATTATCTACAGAAGCTGTAACCACAATTCTATTGCAGTGTTTTTGAGCAGATATTGCAGCAGCAATATCCATCCAGTGCAATAATCTACCACCCATTAAGTTATTAAGGGTGTTAGTATCGTTGGGTAATACCAACTCATTCATTATGGTGAAGGAATCCTTCGGATTTTTTACTTTTGTACTCATCTCAGGCAAAAGTAAACAAAATTCAACATAATCACTTTTACGAGATAAAAGGAGTTAACTAAGCTTTGGGTTTCTTGATGATTTTGTATCTTAGTTGTACGGCATGAAAAATCAAACGCTGATACAATATTTTCACTGGTATTATCAAGAAGACGTTAAGCTATGGGTTAGGGTTGCCGAAGAGGTGCCAACATTTGTTGAGCTCGGAATTACAGGTCTTTGGTTACCCCCGGCTTATAAAGCAACCTCAGGGGATACTTCTGTAGGGTACGATTCCTATGATCTGTTCGACCTTGGTGAGTTTGATCAGAAAGATTGTGTGGCTACCAGATACGGAACTAAAGAAGAATACCTAAATGCAATTAACGCACTAAAAGCAAGCGGTATAGCAACTATTGCCGATGTGGTACTTAATCATAAGGCGGGTGGAGATGAGTTGGAAAAGATAAAAGTGCGAAAAGTAAATGACCAGAATCGTAAAGAATTCATTTCGCCTGTTATGGAAATTGAAGCATGGACTAAATTTACATTTCCAGGCCGACAAGGTAAATATTCAAGTTTTATCTGGGACTATCGTTGTTTCAGCGGGCTAGATTTTGCTGCTAACTTGCAAGAGGGGGGGATTTTTTCAATTCAGAACGAATTTGGAGAGGGCTGGGAAGATGTTCCTTCTAAGGAACACGGCAACTACGATTACCTGATGTTTAACGATATAGAATCAAGAAACCCTGCCGTAAGGCAAGAACTGAAGGAATGGGGCGAGTGGTACTATAACACCTGCGGAATGGATGGTTTTAGAATGGACGCCGTCAAACACATTTCCCATAAATTTTTAAACGAATGGATCGATCATATGAAGAATACTTTTAAAAGGGATTTCTTTATAGTAGGCGAGAACTGGGTGGTTGATAATGTAGAAGATCTTAAATCTTATATTGAACTTACCGAAGGCAGGATGAAACTCTTCGATTCCGTATTGCATCAAAACTTGTATGTCGCCAGTCAGCAGCAGGAGGCATACGACCTCAGTAATATTTTTGAAGGAACGCTTACGCTGATCAATCCATACTTATCAATCACGTTTGTTGATAACCATGATTCGCAGCCTTTGCAGGCATTGGAATCATTTGTGTCGCCTTGGTTCCGTCCATTGGCATATGCGCTTATTCTTTTACGTGAGCAGGGGATGCCTTGCCTATTCTATCCCGATCTTTATGGCAGTGCATATAAAGATAAAGACCACAATGGAAACGAAGTAGAAATAGAGCTTTCCGCTGTGTTCGAATTACCAAAGCTATGCACAGTTCGTAAAGATCTTTCTTATGGTGTTCAGCGCGATTATCTAGATCATCCAAATTGCATAGGGTGGACAAGAGAAGGCGAAGATGAAAATCCGGGTTCTGGCATTGCTGTGCTTATGAGTAACAGTGGTGCAGGAATTAAAAACATGGAAATTAGTGTTAAACATGCCAATAAAACCCTTATAGATGCACTTGGTAACGTAACTGAAGAAGTGGTGGTGAATGAAGAAGGATGGGCAGCATTTCTATGTGCCGAGAAAAGTGTTTCAGTTTGGGTATTAAAAACTGATTAACGCTTTACGTTGCCAACATTGGCGTATCCAATTAATTCTTCCCAACGCATGCCCGGTTTTTTATAATAGGCAAATACCTGGTAAGTATTTAAAGTTTCAAAAAATGAACCTTCAAAAATCGCCTGGTCAATTTTTCCAGTATCCTTATTTAACCAAACATATTTATAATCATAAAGCCCTTGTTTAAGCAGTATGTTTCCGTAAAAACGCTTACGCGAAGATTCAAAGTTAAGCTTACTGGCCTCGTTTAAAACGTAATTGTTAAAGCGACCAACAACGTACACATCGCCATTAGGGGTAGGGGGTACAGCATTCAAAGTAAACATCACATTTGCATAATCACCTTCTGTTGGGTCATCGCTACCTTCTTTATTTCTGATGAAGAAACTACCATTTTCATCAGCCAAATTGCTGTATTTCGCTTTGCTGGTATTGATGTCTTGAAAAAGTATCACGCTGGTGGTTGTGTCCTTTATAATTTCCTGCACATTATCGCCTTTATACCGTAAGCTGCGGATATCAAATTTCCTAAACTCATTACCTGCCGGGAAATCGTTGCTGTTTACTTCGTTGTAAACCAATGAGCCAGGTTTAATAAAGTTCGGTTTCGTATTTATGATAGCCGTTTGCGGATTCCCATTCTGCATCACTATTGCTTTCAGATCGGTATAAGGGTTCTGAATGGGCATTTGATGTAAAATAGTAAAGTTGACCTTCTGGTTGCTGAAACGTAGTGATACTTGTGAACTGGCTACTACATCTACACCAATATTTACCACGTTATCTACCACATAAAACTGCTGAGAAATAACGGGTTTTTGCTGGTTGCCTTCTTCATACACCTTTAAAATATAGTTGCCCGAAATTTTAGGTCTGATCTGAGTATTCGGTAAAGTCAGTTGGTAATGGGTGTACTTTTGGATAGTGCCAAATGAATATTTATAATCAGTTATCCTATCCTCGCTTAAGCTTTCCAGGTAATCAATGGTGGATAAGCGTGATGACTTCCAATCTGAAGTGCAATGTTCAACCGTATACCAGTAATTTTTGCTTCCTGCATTAAGGTCATCAAACGAAAACACCAATCGTTCATTTGATTTTAAAGCAATTACCGGTAGAGATTGTTCTTTTTGCGAGTTGTAACACTGTACCGTCTTTATTGTAGGTTGGTACACCTTGTTTTCATATACAAATTGCTGATTTTGTGCAACAGCAATTTGTATACTTAACAACAGCGAAAAAAATAATCCTGCGGGTTTTATCATTTACTTTCTAGTTCCATTATTTCAGAAGCGAGGTCTTCCCACGTATTTTGAGCAGTATCAAGCTTATGCTTGGCGGCTAAATATTTTTTATTTGTTTCAGCAAGTTTGCCTGCGTCCGAATAAATTGCTTCATCAGCAATCTCAGCTTCTATAGATTTAACATCCGATTCAAAAGTTGCAATCTCAACTTCAATCTTTTTCAATTGATCGTTTAGCTTTTTAAGCTGTTGCAAACTGTTTGGAGTAGCCGGTTGTTTTTCTTCTAACGCCTTTTTAACTTCTTTTACCTCTTTATCAGGTCTTACAGGAACACTGGAAGGTTTTGCAGGAGGTCTTTTGCTATTCCACTCTTCGTATTCAGCATATGTTCCCGGATATTCTTTGATGTCTTTGTCTTCTATGAACCAAATTTTATTGGCAACATTATCTAAGAAATACCTATCGTGAGATACCGCAATAAAAGTACCCTCATACTGCTGTAATGCCTGAATCAGGATATTTACAGATTGTATGTCAAGGTGGTTGGTCGGCTCATCCAGGATCAGGAAGTTCGAGTCGGTTGTTAGCGATTTAGCTAAAGCAACCCTCGATTTTTCACCTCCGGACAATACACGGATCTTTTTAAACACATCATCACCGGTGAAAAGGAAACACCCTAATATACCACGCAACTCTGTGTCGGTATGTTTAGGTGCAAAGGCCTGTAGTTCTTCAAGAATAGTATTGTCAAGGTGTAACGACTCCAATTGATGCTGCGCAAAAAATGTAGTAGTCACGTTATGACCGGTTTCACATTTACCTGTAAAGCCTTCGGCGCCTGCAATAATTCTAAGCAAGGTCGATTTACCCTTACCGTTAGCGCCAATCAAAGCAATTTTATCGCCTTTTTCAATTACACCCTCTGCATTTTCAAGAATTTCTACGTTAGGATAACTTTTTGTGGCTCCCTCAATTCTGATTACATGGCGGCCAGATGGTTTAGAGAACTTAAACTGGAAGTTTACAGTAGGGTTATCATCATCTACGTCTTCCACACGCTCCATTCTATCTAAAGCTTTCATCCTCGACTGAGCCATTTTAGCTTTAGAGGCCTTAGCCTTAAAGCGTTCAATTAAGCGCTCTTCCTGCTTAATTTTAGCCTGTTGATTTTTAAATTCTCCTTTTTGAATTTCACCACGTAATGCTTTTTCCTCAAGGTAGAAACTGTAATTACCAGCATAGGAAGTTAATTTTCCTTTGCGGGATTCAACAGTTTTATTTACCACCTTATCCAGGAAATATCTATCGTGAGAAACAATTACAATAGCCCCTTCAAAGGTTCCAAGATAAGTTTCTAACCATTTAATAGACGGTAAATCCATGTGGTTGGTAGGCTCATCCAGCAACAAAATATCAGGTGTTTGTAATAGAATTTTGGCAAGCATAACACGCATACGCCAGCCTCCTGAAAAGGTATTAAGAGGTCTTAACTGATCCTGAGTACTAAAACCCAGACCTGCCAAAATCTCATTAGCTCTATATTCTATATTATACCCATCCAAAGCTTCAAATTCCTGTTGCTTATCGCTCAGTTTATTTAAAACTTCTTCAGAATAATCTGTTTCTATTTTTTTAAGCAGTACCTCAATTTCATCGTGCAATTGGTTCTGGCGCTCAAAAGCCTCCATTGCAACGTGTAATATACTATGGTGAGAATCGTAAGAAAGTAAATCCTGGTTTAAGTAACCTATTTTTAAGTCTTTAGACATAGAAATAGTACCCGAAGAAGGAGCATACTCACCTACTATTATTTTTAAAAGTGTAGATTTTCCTGTTCCATTGGCACCAATTAGCCCAACCCGGTCGCCCGGTTTAATGTGCCAGTTTGCCTCGTCATATAAGGCTCTGGAGCCTATCAGGAATGTTAAGTCGTTTATCGAAATCATGTGTCTGCAAAAATACAAACAAATTCCTATCTTCGTCCCATGTACCGTTTAATTAAGCCTATATTTTTTCAATTTGACCCCGAAAAAGTGCATTATTTCGTCGTTAAGCGACTGAAATGGTTTCATGAACACTTCCCGCTTGGCGAAACTATCCTTAGAGGAAGCTTTGATGTTAATATTAAAGGCCTTGAACGTGAAGTTTTTGGTATCAAATTTAAGAATCCTGTAGGCTTAGCTGCCGGCTTCGACAAAAACGGTGAGTACATAGAGGCACTAAGCGACCTTGGTTTTGGCTTTATTGAAGTAGGTACTGTAACGCCTTTACCACAACCCGGTAACGACAAGCCTAGAATGTTCCGCCTGGAAGAGGATAGTGCAATCATTAACCGCATGGGTTTTAACAACAAAGGTG
>NZ_CAMLHF010000187.1 GCF_946479715.1 uncultured Pedobacter sp.
ATAACTACAACTTCGTCGCTCTTGCGCAACACCAGGATGATGCTATGGAAACCGTATTATTAAATTTAACCAGGGGAACGGGGATAGCTGGATTGCATGGCATTTTTCCTAAAAGAGATAAGCTCATCAGGCCCTTGCTATTTCTTTCGCGTGAGCAAATTAATGAATTGATTGCAAATCATAATATTGATTTTGTAGAAGATAGCTCAAATTTATCTGTAGACTATGCCCGTAATAAGATTCGTCTAAAGGTTATCCCTCCTCTTAAAGAGATCAATACTAATCTCGAGCAAACATTTGAACAAAACATTCAACGATTTGCCGAAACAGAGCTTGTGCTGCAAAAAGCAGTTTCCCAATTAAGGGACGACTTGCTTGTGAAAAAACAAAATAGCCTGCACTTGTCAATTGCGAAGGTCAGGGAATTGAAGCCGCAGCGTTTGTTAATTTTTGAACTGCTCAGACCCTTTGGTTTCTCGGAACTTGTAGTGATAGAGCTGCTGCAAGCGCTTAATAAGCAAAGTGGGACCTCTTTCTATAGCAGTTCTCATAGAATTACCATAGATAGGGATGATTTAATATTAAACCCTATTGCTGAAGTTGATCAACAATTGGCATTTATCCATATTAATGATCAAAGTGTAGATCTGTCCCATCATAAGATTTTAATGTCTTTCATAGATGAGCCATATTTTGAAAAGGGTACTAAAAGGGCTTTTGTAGATGCTGATAAGCTCATGTTTCCTTTAGTGGTGCGTCCCTGGCAATCTGGCGATAAATTTATGCCACTTGGTATGAAATTCTTTAAAAAGTTAAGTGATTTTTTTATTGATGAGAAAATTCCACTTGTAGAGAAGGCTGATGTTCCGATTCTGATAAATGGAAACGGCGAAATTATCTGGCTGGGCGGTATGAGGCAAGACGACAGATACAAGGTAACATCGGCAACAAAAAAAGTGGCTATATTCGATCTAAAATAATCATATTACATTTTTTAAACAATCTTAACTGAGATAGAGGTACTACGGAAATAAAAAAAAAGTAACTTTATTGAAATTTACATAAATGAGCAACCGCTACGCTTTTTTTGAAAAACAGTACATAGGACGTGATTATATCAGGATCTGTATCAGGTTAGTTATGGCTGCATTTTGTTTTGCTGCCTATGTATACGAACGAGATAGAGATAATACCCAGGATTTATTTCTTGTAGTGGGATTTGGTATCATCGGAGTTTCAATAGCGTTACTTTTTCTAATTCAATACAAAACCATTATTGAGAATAAGAAAATCATAATAGACGGTTTGTGGTCTGCTAAAAGAGTAGAAATAGATTTGAATTCAATAGTTAAAGTAAGAAAGGATACTTATAGTAATTACTTATTCAATAACCCTGTTTATAACCTTCATCGTAAAGGAAGTATTCGCTTTTATTCATCCGGGAAAGACGCAGTTGTACTTACAGATACTGATGGATTTGAATATTACATTGGTACGCAAAGACCTAATGAAATGTATTTGGTGATACAAGCAGAGATGAAATCCTAAATCAGGCCTTTTGAACCGATCAAAAACTTAAATAATTGCAATTGTTTAACACAAAGCTCAATTTAAGTAGTGTACTTTGCATCGTAAAAAAATATTCATGAAAATAGGTATCGTTTGTTACCCGACTTTTGGAGGTAGTGGTGTAGTTGCCACTGAATTAGGCAAAGCACTAGCCGACGAAGGTCATCAGGTACATTTCATCACATATAGTCAGCCGGCCAGGTTAGACTTTTTCTCTGAGAACTTATTCTATCACGAAGTATCAGTTAGAGACTATCCATTATTCGATTATGCACCTTACGAATCTGCATTAGCCAGTAAACTGGTGGATGTAGTACGTTTTGAAAAACTGGATATTTTGCATGTTCATTATGCAATTCCACATGCATCTGCGGCATTTATGGCAAAGCAGATTTTGGAAACTTACGGTATTAATATTCCATTTGTAACCACGCTGCATGGTACAGATATTACGCTTGTTGGTAAAGACCCTACCTATAAGCCAGTAGTAACTTTCTCTATCAATAAATCGGATGGAGTTACAACTGTTTCGCAAAGCTTAAAAGATGACACAGAGAAGCATTTCGAAATTACTAATGAGATTCAGGTTATTCCAAACTTTATTGATTTTTCAAGATTCAGTTTAAAGCCAAAAGATCATTTTAAAAAAGCTATTGCCCCTAATAACGAACGCATTTTAATTCATACTTCAAATTTCAGAAAAGTAAAGCGTACAGCTGATGTGATTAGGATGTTTCAAAAGATTCAGGCTAAAATTCCTTCAAAATTATTGATGGTAGGTGATGGTCCGGAACGTGCATATGACGAGCAGCTTTGTAGAAACCTTGGGATTTGTGAGCACGTTCGGTTCTTAGGAAAGCAAGATGCAATAGAAGAAATTCTTTCTGTTTCTGATTTGTTTTTAATGCCCTCAGAGTCTGAGAGCTTTGGTTTGGCAGCACTTGAGGCTATGGCCTGCAAAGTTCCAGCCATTACTTCAAATGCAGGTGGATTACCGGAACTAAATGTTGATGGCTTTTGCGGGTATATGAGTAACGTTGGTGATATTGATGATATGGCTTCAAAAGCAATTCATATCCTGGAAAATGATGATATATTAAAGCAGTTCAAAGAAAATGCTTTAATAAGAGCAAAAGACTTTGATCTTAAGAAAATATTGCCGGCTTACATTAACTATTATAACAAGGTTATTGAAGCACAACATAAACTAAAAGCGGTATAATTATTTATAAAGTAGCTTGAGAAGTAAAAGAGGGTGATCATTATTCATGATACACCCTCTTTTACTTTTGTTTTCCTCTTTATTTCTTAGGTGCAAAAACCAGACAAACCGGAGCTCCAACAGCAATTCTCTTTCCTGTATCTTTTAATTCACCAGTTTGTGCATCACGTTGAAATACCACTACATCATTTGTATATTGATGAGCAACCAACATGTACTTTCCGGTAGGATCAATTGCAAAATTTCTTGGACCTTTACCTAAAGTGCTGATTTGACCTCTTTTGCTTAGCAAGCCACCCTTTTCAATGGCAAAAAAAGTGATTTTATTTTCGCTTCCTCTGTTGCTGGCATATAGGAATTTCCCGTCGGGAGAGATGTGAATATCAGCACCGCCGTTTTCTCCACTAAATCCGTCTTCAGTTATTTTAGTTTCCTGTATTTTTTCTAGTGAGCCGTTAGTATAGCTGAAAACTGTTATTCCGGCATCCATTTCGTGAATCAGGTATGCGTATTTACCATCTTTACTAAAAGTGATGTGTCTTGGTCCGGCGCCGGGCGTTATTGCTATGCTATCATGAGGCGTAAGAACATCATTAGTCCCATTGATATTGTAATTATATAAGTAAACCTTATCTGTTCCAAGGTCATTAATAATTAAATATTTATGATCTGGTGTAAAGAACACCATGTGTACATGAGGACTATTTTGTCTGTCTTTATTAACGCTTTTCCCAGAGTGCTGAATAATTTGTTTTATTGCACCTAATGAGCCATTGCTTTCGATGCCAAAAACAGAAGCATTACCTCCAGAATAATTGGCAGAGATTACATTTTTCTCATCAGCAACAATATAACAAGGGTCATCACCATTCGTAGCCTGTTTGTTTAGAAACTTAAGATCACCTTTTGCAGCGTCAAAACTAAAAGCGCTTACCGCACTTGTTTTACCCGTTTCGTTTACAGCATAAACAAATTTGTTGTCGGCACTTAAGGTAAGGTAACTTGGGTTTTCAACACCTTTTGTAACACTTAACTGTTTAGATTCACCAGTATTGGTGTCAAAGCCATAAGTATAAATTCCCTCACTTTTACCCGTATTAGTATATGTTCCAATTATTAGATTATAATCATTTTTCTGTGCACAACTTTGCATCGCTAAAAGGATAATGGGTAAAAGGAAAGATTTTCTCATGTTTAAATTATTTAATCAGATGTTTGATCTGGATTAATTCATGTTCTTCAAGGAAGCGCCATCTTCCACGTGGAAGATCTTTCTTGGTTAAATTACCATAGACTACTCTATCCAGTTTAACTACATCATAGCCTAGGTGTTCAAAAATTCTGCGCACAATTCTATTTTTTCCACTATGGATCTGGATACCAACTTCACGTTTGGTACCACCGGCAACGTAAGATACTGAATCTGGTTTAATTATACCATCTTCAAGCTCAATTCCAAATTGGATTTTATTCAAATCACCCTGACTTAAACTTCTGCTTAATTCAACGTGATAGATTTTTGTAATACCATTTTTAGGGTGAGATAGTTTGTCGGCAAGATCACCATCGTTTGTCATTAATAACAAACCAGTAGTATTGCGATCTAATCTTCCAACAGGATAAATACGTTCTCTGCTTGCTTTTTCAACAAGTTGCATAACAGTTCTGCGTTCCTGTGGGTCATCGGTAGTAGTGATGTAATCCTTAGGTTTGTTTAATAGAACATAAACCTTTTTCTCACGTTTTAACAATTCACCGTTATAGCGGATCTCATCTTTCGAAGGGTCAACTTTCTGACCTAGTTCAGAAACAACTATTCCATTAACAGAAACTACACCAGCAGCAATAAGTTCATCGGCTTTACGACGAGAACAAATCCCTGAATTTGCAATGTATCTGTTTAAACGGATTAGGCCATCATCTTTTATAACAGGAGATTTCCTGCTACGCATAACCGTTTCTTTATCGAAACGTTCAGGACGTCCACTGCGCTCTCCACGATCAGGGCGAGATTGAAAGTCAGATTTCGTACCATCTCCCTCTCTTTTTCTGAATGGTCTGCTGTCAGTACTTCTGGACGATTGTCCTTTTTTATCATCGAATTTCCTGAAAGGCTTATCGCCAGTAGGACTAAAATTATCTTTCTTTATGTAGCTGCGAGTTTTTTCGCCTGGAGGAGTTTCTCTTGAGCTACCTTCTTTATAAGCTCTGGGCTTGTAGTCTCTGTTGTCTCCGTCTCTTGGTGTTCTTGGCTTAAAGTCTTTACCTGCTGCACCTCTAGGGGCAAAGCCTTTTGAATCACCATCTCTTGGTGTTCTTGGTTTAAAATCACTACCCGAAGTTCTTGGGCCTCTTGATTTGAAATCTTTTGAGTCGTTTTCAGTTCTTGGTTTAAAGCCTCTCGAATCTCCTTCTTTTCCTCCTCTAGGTTTAAAATCTTTTCTGTCGCCCTCTCTTGGCTTATAATCTCTATTGCTGTCTCCGTCTCTTGGTGTTCTTGGTTTAAAGTCTTTCGACGCACCAAATTTATTATCTTTTCCTTCTCTATCATCAAACTTGCTTTTCCCTTTGTAAGAACTCTCTGTTCCACTTGGTCTTTTGCCAGTTGTGCTTCGGTTTCCCGGTTTGGACTTGTCATCCCGACTGTTCCTGTTGTTGTTTTTTATCATGATACGCTTTTAACCGCATAATTTATGCGGGTGCAAACTTACTTAAAATTGCTCTAATTCACAATTTTAAGTGTAGATAAACCGTAATATTTCACAAAATGCGGAGCTCCTTTATCGATTGATTTTGTAGATTTTAATGGCTGGTTTTTGAGGCAAAAAAGCTTAGTTTTTGGTGTTTTTTCTCTTGCGTTACCTGAACTAAAAAAATCTAGCCTTACGGCAGTTTAAACATCGATTTTGGAAGTGTTTTTCATAAAAGCTTGATAATTAGGTCAATATGTCGTATGTTTGCAGGCGTTTTATATTATTAACCAAAAAAAGGAGGAAAATGATAAAGAAACACATAATAACATGTACGGTAATAATTTCATTACTGGTTATGGCAAAAGTGTTTGCTTACAACATGCCCCAAGCAGCAAAAAGTCTTTCAAAAGAAGAAAAAACAACAAAAAAAGATACAACAGTAACACAAAATGAAAAGCCATTATCTCTGATGGCTAAATTGAGTTTCGCAGAAGAAACACTACCACTAGGGGATGCCAAAGTGGAACGCAAAATGAAGAGAATTCTTGCAGAGTTTAGCTTCGATAATTTACAGACCAATCGCCTGCACAGAAAAGCAGCAGAATGGTTTCCTGTGATAGAACCAATCCTTGCCGCTTACGGCATTCCAGAGGATTTTAAATATGTTCCATTAGTAGAATCAGGATTAAAAGCGGGTGTGTCATCGAAAGGTGCCGCAGGGTTTTGGCAATTTATGCCGGCAACTGCCCGTACATATGGTTTAAAAGTCAATTCAAATGTAGATGAGCGTAAGAACTTACGTAAATCAACTATAGCAGCCGCTAAATACATCAAAGAGCTTTATGGTATTTTTGATAGCTGGACGCTTGTTGCAGCAGCCTATAATGTAGGTGATGGCCATATGAGAAGACAAATAAACAGACAAAATCAGGACAATTATTTCAAAATGAAATTAAACCGCGAAACAGGTGGTTATGTTTATAAATTGATTTCCATGAAAGAGATAGTGGAAGATCCTGTTCGTCATGGCTATACAGCTCCAAAAGCATTGTTAGCATGGAACGAGGCTAATGCCCAAACTTCTTTAAATTAGAAAGAGAAAAGACACGTGCAAATGGGGAAAGCCGTTCCAAATTATTGGAACGGCTTTTTGTTTTATATGAAAATTACTAATTTACTGCCCTATGAAGGGAGTGATGAAACTGCGTATACAAGATATGAAGTATGGTTCAGGGGAAACGCTGGTTCTTACATTCGATGTTTTGGATGGATTAAAACCAAAATACTTAGCCGGCCAATTTTTAACATTAGTTTTTGACATTCAGGGAAGAGAGCTTAGGAGGTCGTATTCTCTATGCAGTTCTCCTGATGTTAATGAACCACTTGCTATTGCTATAAAACGGGTAGAAAACGGTGAAATATCGAGGCTATTGCATCATAGAACAGCCGTTGGAGACATCCTTTATGCAATGCATCCTAATGGTTTGTTTACTTACCCACCGCAAGATGAGCTAAAAAGAACTGTTTTTCTTTTTGGCGCAGGGGTAGGCATTACACCTCTTTTCTCTATTATTAAAACTGCGCTTGTAAAAGAAAGCCAGTCGAAACTCATCCTTATATATAGTAGCCGCTCTCCTGACGAGACACTTTTTTATGACGCGCTTAACGAGCTACAGAATAAATATCCCGATAGGTTTAAGATTATATACGTATCCAGCCAATCGCAGAATCTGATGATGGCCAGGTTAAATGTGTTTCTTATAGAAAAGATAGTTAAGGAATACATGGAGTTTGATAAAAAGGATGCTTTGTTCTATACCTGCGGACCAATAGATTACATGGTTACTTGTCGCATTACCCTGCTTAATTTAGGATTCGATATCAGTCAGATCAAAAGAGAGACTTTTGTAATGCCCGAGGATGAAGTAGATGAAGACGATACTACAGAAAAAGAAATAAAGGATACCAATACTTACTCCGTTGTCCTAAACTTAAAAGGCCAGGAGTATCGGCTTTCGGTACCCTATAATAAAACTATACTTAATGCCGCTCTTGAACAGAATATAGATGTGCCTTACAGCTGTAAGGCCGGCATTTGCAGTACTTGTACCGCAAATTGTGTTAAAGGTGGTGTACGCATGGATTATAACGAAATTTTAATGGACGATGAAATTGCTGCCGGTAGGGTGCTGGTCTGTACAGGTCATCCTACAGAAAATGACACAACCATAGTTTGGTAAATAGATAATCTTTCCTTATAATGGCTTACCTTTGTGCCTTTAAAATTGTTATCTTAATCATCAGATATCCATATTGTTTTTAATATATATATGAGCAAAAATACCATTGACCTGGGCGAGCAAAAAGATGTAGAAGTGTATGGTGCCAGGGTGCATAACCTTAAAAATATAGATGTTTCCTTTCCCAGAAATAAGCTTGTTGTAATTACAGGTTTAAGTGGGAGCGGTAAATCCTCTCTGGCATTTGATACCATTTATGCCGAGGGGCAACGCAGGTATATGGAAACCTTTAGTGCCTATTCACGCCAATTTATGGGTGGAATGGAAAGGCCAGATGTGGATAAAGTCTCGGGCTTAAGTCCGGTTATTGCGATAGAACAAAAAACCACAAGCAAAAACCCAAGATCCACAGTAGGAACAATTACTGAGATCTATGATTTTATGCGTTTGCTTTATGCCCGTGCTGCCGATGCCTTTTCTTACAATACAGGTGAGAAGATGGAGCGTATGAGCGAAGATCAGATCCTTAATAACATCTTTAATAAGTTTAATGATATGCCGGTAAATATTCTGGCGCCTGTGGTTAAAGGGCGTAAAGGACATTACCGTGAGCTTTTTGAGCAAATTCGTAAACAGGGATATGTGAAAGTGCGTATCGATGGCGATATTCAGGATATCACACCTAAAATGCAGGTCGACAGGTACAAAATCCATGACATAGAAATTGTTGTAGACAGACTTGTAATAGATAGAAAAGATATTAAGCGACTTCAGGATTCACTCCAAACCGCTATGCGTTTAGGAAAGGGAATCATTAAAATAAGTGATAAGGCCAACAATGTGTCTCACTTTAGTCGTTTTTTAATGTGCCCAACAACCGGTATCTCTTACGATGAACCACAGCCAAATAGTTTTTCTTTCAACTCTCCCTATGGAGCTTGCGAGAATTGTGATGGTTTAGGGTACATCTTTGTAATTGATAAAGAGTCTGTAATGCCTAATCCAAAACTAAGTATTCTAAATGGTGGATTAGCCCCATTAGGCGAATACCGTGAAGTTTGGGTGTTTCAGGTTTTGAAAGCACTTGCAAAAAAATATAACTTCTCACTTTCAACTCCTCTTGAAAAACTTGGAGAAGAGAATATTAATATTCTTCTAAATGGTACTCAGGAACTACTAAGTGTAGCCGTAGAATATAATAAGTGGAATGTTCAGAACTATCAAATCTCTTTTGATGGAATTATTAAACTGCTAGAGGAGCAACAGGAGCGGAAGGGCGAAGGGGGAGTTGATGATATGGAGAGCTTCCGTAAACTAAAAACCTGTCCGGTATGTAATGGTGCGCGTTTAAAGAAAGAGAGCCTGAACTTTAAAATTGATGGTAAGAACATATTTGAGCTTGCCGAAATGGACATCATCAGCCTTAAAAACTGGTATGTTGATGTGGAGAACAGACTTACCGAGCGACAAAACATTATTGCAAAAGAGATTCTTAAAGAGATACGTGCCAGATTAGGTTTCCTTACAGATGTGGGTTTAAATTACCTGTCGTTAGATCGTACTGCACGTACGCTTTCAGGTGGAGAGGCACAAAGGATAAGGTTAGCTACGCAAATTGGGTCGCAGCTGATGAACGTAATGTATATTTTAGATGAGCCTAGTATTGGTTTACATCAGCGTGATAATGAACGTTTAATAGGCGCGCTAAAGAACCTGAGGGATCTTGGTAATACGGTGTTGGTTGTAGAACACGATAAGGACATGATTCTGGAAGCAGATCACGTAATAGATGTAGGTCCAGCAGCAGGAGCCCATGGCGGACAGATTGTTGCCCAGGGTACACCCGCTCAAATTCTGAAATCTGATACCTTAACTGCCGCTTACCTAAATGGTAAAAAGGGAATAGAGGTGCCAGCAAAGCGTAGAAAAGGAAATGGGCACAAGCTTTCCATCATTAAAGCAAGCGGACACAATTTAAAGGATGTTTCGGTTGATTTTCCATTGGGCAAGTTTATAGCAGTAACCGGAGTATCTGGCAGTGGTAAATCAAGTTTAATTACTGAAACGCTGTACCCAATATTAAACCATCATTTCTTTAGAGCAAAGAAACATCCGCTTCCATACGAAAAGATTAATGGCTTAAAAGAAATAGATAAAGTAATTGAAATAGATCAGGCACCTATTGGTCGTACGCCACGTTCTAATCCATCTACTTATACAGGTGTATTTTCAGATATCAGAAATCTGTATGTTCAGTTGCCTGAAGCTAAGATAAGAGGTTATAAGCCTGGCCGCTTCTCTTTCAATGTAAAGGGAGGCCGTTGCGAAACCTGTCAGGGTGGAGGCATGAAGGTAATAGAAATGAACTTCCTGCCTGATGTACAGGTGCCATGTGAAGAGTGTGGAGGAAAAAGGTATAATCGCGAAACGCTTGAAGTACGTTACAGAAGTAAATCTATCAGCGATGTACTGGACATGAGTATTGAAGAAGCATGTGATTTCTTTGAGAACATGCCTTCTATATATCGCAAAATTAAAACACTTAAAGATGTTGGTTTAGGATATATCACCCTGGGGCAATCATCAACAACCTTATCAGGAGGAGAAGCACAGCGTGTAAAACTGGCTACTGAACTTTCTAAAAAGGACACCGGAAGAACTTTTTATATCCTTGATGAGCCAACAACAGGTTTGCACTTTGAAGATATCAATGTATTGTTAGGTGTGTTAAATGAATTGGTTGAAAAGGGAAATACAGTACTGGTTATTGAGCATAACCTGGATGTTGTAAAAGTTGCCGACTGGGTTATTGACCTTGGTGAAGAAGGTGGTATTGGTGGAGGCAGAATTATCTTTGAGGGTACACCAGAAGGATTAATTCAAAATCCAATAAGCCTTACCGGCAAGTTTTTGAAAAAAGAAATGGGACTTTAAGCATATGGCTATCTTTTTAGATTCTTTTATTCCAGACTCAGATCCGCACAGCAAAGTGCAGGTTGTAGGGACCGGCCTGGGCAAACAAAATACAAAAGAAGAAGAAACATCTCCTTATCGCCTTATACAACCTGATGATATAAAAAAGTTATTTAAAGAAAGAACAGCATTTTCTTATAAAGGC
>NZ_CAMLHF010000188.1 GCF_946479715.1 uncultured Pedobacter sp.
CCACCGAGATCTACACTCTTTCCCTACACGACGCTCTTCCGATCTATGGAAAAATTTGTAAATAAGACTAATGATCCAAACGATAGTTCATTTAATATTAAAGATGTATTAGGCAATCTTGCCGGACCGGATGGCAAATTTGATCTGTCGGACATTACAGGAATGTTTACAGGGAATAATGATGGTGCACCTGGAACAGAGGGTAAAGGAGATGGAATTATAGATAAACTAAAGGGGCTTTTTAATTAATTCTCCCAATTTCGCAAATGGCTATTTAAACATTGTTTAAGTAGCCATTTGTGTTTTATGTTATATATTTGTGATTATGACTAAAGAACAAATTCAGGATTTAAGGGACAGAGTAGCGTCGCTGAGGAGGTACCTTTGACGTTGAAAACCGATTAGAAGATATCCGTATAGAGCAGGAGCTTACCCTGCAACCAAATTTTTGGGATGACCCCAAGAAAGCCGAAAAACATATTGCTGAAATTAATTCCAAAAAGGTGTGGACTGATGGCTGGCAACACGCCAATAGCCTGATGGAAGATACCCAGGTGCTTTTTGACTTCTGGCAGAGCGGAGACGCCACTGAAGCAGAAATGCAGGAACAATTTGACCTCTGTGTAAATGCCATAGAAGATCTGGAGCTGAAAAACATGCTCAAAACCAAAGAAGACCAGCTGAATGCCGTAATGCAGATCACCGCAGGTGCCGGAGGTACAGAAAGTTGCGACTGGGCTTATATGTTAATGCGTATGTACTTAATGTGGGCGGAGAAAAATGGATATAAAGTAAGTGAACAGGATTACCAGGAAGGAGAGGTTGCGGGTGTTAAAACAGTTACTATTGAAATCTCAGGTGAATTCGCATACGGGTATTTAAAAGGAGAAAATGGGGTACATCGCCTTGTGAGAATCTCTCCTTTTGATTCCAATGCAAGAAGACATACTTCTTTTGCATCAGTTTATGTATATCCATTGGTAGATGACACCATAGAAATTGAAGTAAAAGATTCGGAGATAGAGTTTGAAACGTTCCGATCAGGTGGTGCGGGCGGACAGAATGTAAACAAGGTAGAAACTGCGGTTCGTTTATATCACAAACCTTCGGGGATCATTATTAAGAATCAGGAGTCGCGTTCGCAGCTCCAAAATAAAGAAAATGCCATTCGCTTATTGAAATCGCAACTTTACGAGATCGAGATGCGTAAGCGTATGGAAGCTACAGCTTTGGTAGAAGGAAGTAAGAAAAAGATAGAATGGGGTTCGCAGATCAGAAGTTATGTGCTGGACGACAGGAGGGTGAAAGATCATAGAACCAATTACCAGACCTCAAATCCGCAGGCTGTACTGGATGGAGATATCAACAACTTTTTAAAAGCATACTTAATGGAATTTTAAAGATGAAATATTTTACCTCGTTATTAATGATACTGATGTGTACAGCTAATTTGAATGCTCAGGAAATAGTTAAATTATATCCAGGCGTAATACTGGGATCAAAACCAACACCTGCAGACTTTAAGGAGACTGCTCCTGTTGGAGATGATGGAATTATAAGGATCAGTAAAGTATCCGAACCAACGCTTACTGTCTTTCTACCTTCAAAAGAAAAGGCTACGGGAGCAGCTGTTATCATTTGCCCGGGGGGTGGTTATGGTATTTTGGCTATTAATCATGAGGGGTACAATGTTGCAAAGCGATTTAATGAGATAGGTGTAACTGCATTTGTACTAAAATATCGCTTACCTAATGATGCAATAATGGTTGATAAATCATTCGGCCCATTTATGGATGCACAACAGGCAATCTATCTGGTAAGGGGACAAGCTAAGAAATGGAACGTTGACCCGGCAAAAATTGGTATTATGGGTTTCTCGGCAGGAGGGCATCTGGCCTCGACATTGACGGTTCATTACGATGATGTGAAAATTGAGAATAAAGAGAAGCTAAGTCTGAGGCCTGATTTTTCGATCTTAATTTATCCGGTTATTTCATTTATAGAATCCCCACATACAGGTTCTGCAAATAATCTGGCAGGTGCTAATGCAACGCAGGCGCAGAAGGAATATTTTTCTAATGAGAGACATGTAACGCCAAAAACGCCACCAACATTTTTAGTTCATGCCAATGACGATAATGGGGTGCCAGTACAAAATAGTATTATTTTTAATCAGGCGTTGGTGGCTAACAAGGTTAAATCGGAGATGCATTTATATCAGGGTGGAGGACATGGTTTTGGTTTGAACAACAAAACCACCTCAGACGATTGGTTTGAACGGCTGACGAATTGGATGAAAAGTAATAAGTTTCTATAACTTAAAGCTCGGTGTTTGCCAGGATGTCCTGTAATTCCTTAAGCTCTTCAACCTTTTCTTTTGAACCCAGATTCTCATAAGCAGATATCAGGTTGCGGATAACGCGCCTGATGATCTCTACGTTGCTGCAGGGTGCGTAAAATCCTGGAAGAGGGTCAAGGTTTAGCTGGCGTAGAAACTGATCAACGTCGTGTTTGCCAAATATGGCACCCTTGTTAAAGGCATTAATATAAAAAAGTACTCCAAATTCCTGTTCCTCGCGCTTGCTTTCGTCTATATATCCTAAAATAAAATGTTGAGGCAGGTTTACTCCATATACAGGGATATCCAGCTTTTGGGCAAGTGTAGAATAGATAATGGCAAGCGAAATCTGATTGCCTTTTTTACTTTCCAATACTTGGTTTATATATGAATTCTGGGGGTCGTGGTGGTTTTTTGTATTTCCACTAAAGCCGTAAATGTTATAAAAGATATGGTTGATCAGCTTTATCTTTTCAATAGAACTCATTTCATATTGCAATCCTAACCAGATTTCTCTTTTAATTTCTTCAATCTGAAGGATAACCTTATCCTCGTCGAGATCAGGATACTGGTAACGGTTAATAACTAAAGCACCTTGTAAAAGATCAAATGCCCCGCTTTGATACCATAAATTAAGATCTTCCTTGACATTTGAAAACTGTATCTTATGTACAATATTTTCTATTCTTTGTTGAAGCAAAGAATCTAATGAATGTTCCCAGGCATTTTCAAGGTAGTCAATGACTTCATTGCCATATTCAAGCAGTCGTCCCTCAACATGTTGATAGATTTCCTGATCGGGATCATCAAGAAGTTTTACTAAAGCAGTTATTTCTTTAATGTTTTCCATTAAACATACAAATTTGAATGCCTATTTTTGCGGCTATGGTTTTTAACTTTATCAGTGATTATCTGAAGCATCGCTTTACCTCAAAAAGCAGGCATGGTACCCATTCCCCATTTGTTTATAAACTTACGGATGAGGTAATTTACGATTTTAAGTCTAAAATTGAATATAAAAGCATTGAAGCGCAGAGAAAAAAACTTTTCAATGACGATTCATTAGTAACTGTGACCGATCTGGGTGCGGGTTCTCATTTAAATAAGAACCGTACAAAGAAGGTGAGTCAGATTGCAAAGAACGCATTGAAGAACCCTGCCCTGGCTCAATTGATTTATCGTTTAGCAAAAGACAATAATCCTAAAAGCATTATTGAATTAGGTACTTGTTTAGGTATAACTACAGCTTATTTATCGAAGGCTTGTCCGGAAGCAGATGTTATTACAATTGAGGGTTGTCCGGAAACTGCAAATGTTGCACACAATAATTTTAAAGAACTGGATCTGGAAAATGTTGAATTGCAGGTTGGAAATTTTGATGTATTACTTCCCGAAGTTATAGCTAAAGCAGAACAACTTGATTTTGTTTACATTGATGGTAATCATAGAAAAGAGGCTACATTAAATTATTTCAATTGGTGTTTACCTAAAATTCATGAAAACTCTCTACTCATATTTGATGATATATATTGGAGTAAGGGAATGAAAGAGGCCTGGCAAGAAATTAAGAACCACCCGGAGGTTGTTGTTACAATTGATTTGTTCTGGATAGGGTTGGTTTATTTTAGAAAAGGACAGGCTAAAGAGCATTTTAAAATAAAGTTTTAAAATGCTTCAGCTAAGCTGATGTAAAAACCAGTTTGGCGTTTTTCATTTGCACGTTTTTCTCCAATACCATAATCAACACGTACACTTAATCCTTTTTCAGGGTCAAAGAAATATCGCCCACCAGCTCCATAAGAAGGTTTAAAGCTTTTGATTGAAAGGTCGCCATTATCAAATACTTGTCCAGCACCACCAAATATGACTGCTCCAAACCTGTTGTTGTAGCGATAGCGTAATTCTGCTTGTCCGGCAAGTAAGTTTCTTTCTCTGTATCGGCCGGTATAGTAGCCCCTCATCATTTCATCGTTGCCCATTTGTTGTAATAAATAGAAGGGAGTGTTTTTACCTTGTACAGAATGGAATAAGGCATTTACTCCGATAACAAACTTAGGCGATAAGGACCAAAAGTTGCGCACATTAACTTTGATTAAGCTTCCTGTGAAATTCTCTCCTCCCCAGAAGTCTGGCGCATATTGATAAGTTACTTTTCCGTAAAAGCCTTTGGTGGTATAGTTGTTAGAGTTTCTGGTGTCGTATGTTTGAGAAACCCCGGCATAAAATACTGAACCGCCTACCTTGTGGATAAGCGTTTGATCTGTGGTAAAAATGCCTCCGACTTCTTTATCCGTAAAATGATAATTCTCAAAACCAAGAGATAAACCAGTGTACATATGTGGTAAAAGTAGCTTTTCGGCTTCGAGACCAACTTTCACATAGCCTTGAATGAGTCTGTCTTCGTTAGCCTCAAGGGTTTCATTGCCTACACCAAAAAAGTCGAAGGGCATTCTTTTAAAACGTACTTCGGCAATGTAGTGATGAGTGTTTTGTTTAGTCCAAACATCTCCTTTTAGAGAGATATTATATTGACCCTTGGTAGATGCAGAAAGTACAGTTGAGAAATTCGAACTACGGTTTGTAAGGTCTTTCCTATCGAGATAAGTAGAATAAAGCGCGCCGATGCCAAATTCAAGACCTATTTCTTGTGTATATCTAAAAACTGGAACGGGCATAAAACTAGGCCTGCGTGAGGAATCTGTTTTATTAGATAGATAGCGCTCTATTAGTTTCTTTTGCGCCATTGAATTTAGGGCTATTAAAACAAATACGGTGCACAGGGAAATTCTCTTCATTGGCCTAAAATAGTAGAAAAATTTAATTATCAGTTCTGCCTAGCAACTTTAAGGCCAGTGTTTGAATTTGAAACCCAAAGTTTGGAACTTATCCTAACTAGATTTTTACAAGAAGAGAAAAGGGCGTTATTAGAAGAAAAACAGTGTTGTTTGCATCGTTACGCTATAATCTTACTTTAGATAAAGCAGTGCGTTATGGCGGTTTTTAAGTAGAGGTGAAGTACAATTAGGGCATTAAGATTATTTGCCTATTTTTGCGGCAACAAAATTAAGATCAAAATGAGTACAACAAGAGGACCTATATCTCAATTCATGGAGCGTAATTATCTCCATTTTAATGCAGCCGCAATGATGGATGCTGCTAAGGGATATGAAACGCACTTAGATGAAGGTGGTAAAATGATGATCACGCTGGCTGGCGCGATGAGTACCGCAGAATTGGGAATTTCACTGGCGGAGATGATTCGTCAGGACAAAGTATCAATTATTTCATGTACAGGTGCGAATCTGGAAGAAGATATTATGAACCTCGTTGCGCACTCACATTATAAACGAGTACCTAACTATCGTGATTTGAGCCCTCAGGATGAATGGGATTTATTAGAGAACCATTACAATCGTGTTACTGACACCTGTATTCCTGAAGAAGAGGCATTTCGCAGATTGCAAAAACATATTTATAAAATCTGGAAAGATGCAGACAATGCGGGAGAACGTTATTTTCCACATGAGTTTATGTACAAGATGCTGTTAAGCGGAGATTTGGAGCAATACTATGAGATTGATCCTAAGAATTCTTGGATGCTGGCAGCGGCAGAGAAGAATTTGCCAATTGTTGTACCAGGATGGGAAGATTCTACAATGGGTAATATCTTCGCGTCTTATGTGATGAAATCAGAAGTTAAAGCAACCACTATGAAAAGTGGTATTGAGTACATGGGTTGGTTAGCAGACTGGTATATCAAAAACAGCGATGGTAAAGGAATTGGATTCTTTCAAATTGGAGGTGGTATAGCGGGAGATTTCCCTATATGTGTGGTTCCAATGTTGTATCAGGACATGGAAATGGAGAATATTCCATTCTGGAGTTACTTCTGTCAGATCTCTGATTCAACAACTTCATACGGGTCATATTCAGGGGCAGTTCCTAATGAAAAAATTACCTGGGGTAAGTTAGATATAAATACGCCAAAATTCATTGTAGAATCTGATGCAACTATTGTTGCACCACTGATCTTTGCATGGTTATTAAAAATGTAATTTAAATTAACAAGTCCTGCTTTGAAAGTAGGACTTAAAATGGAATCAGTGATTTTTAAAAAATTGCTGATTTTCGTCGTTTAAAGCATAAAAAACGAACTATTTAGATTGATTATAAATTGTATTTACTGTCATTTATTTGTCATTGGTAAGTTAATAAATTTTACTTTTGTGGACGTTTTGGTGAAGGACCTAAGTTTAAAAGCCAATTACGTTTATAAAGTTTTTTAAAAAATAGCATAAAATACTCATTATGAGGGATATCTCATTGATCGTTAGAAGAGTTTGGAAGTCGGCATTCATGTTTACGGCTCTATCTGTTTTAATCGTTTCTGCAACACAGGCACAAGATGTAGTAGAGGGCCGCAAACTATTTAAGGATAATTGTAATTCTTGTCACCAGTTAGATCGTAACAGCACTGGTCCGGCATTAACATCAAAACTTAATGAGCTTGATGAAGCTTTTGCAATCAAGTGGATCAGAAACTGGAAAGCGTTGGTTGATGCAGGAGACAAACAAGCTATAGAGGCTTCGAAGTTCTCAGCTGCGGAGATGACAACATTTCCACGTTTGACTGATGATCAAATTAAAAACATTATAGCTTACGCTAAAGCAGGTGAACCTAAGAAAGAGGGAGAGAAAGAAGCTACAGAAGGAGCTTCTGAAGGCGTTTCCAGTTTCTCAATCGCAGGGGTTGCCGCAATTATCCTGATATCTATTATTGTATTGATCGTTTTAGGTCGCGCGATAAAAATGTTAGAGCGTTTGATACTTCAAAAACAAGGAGTTGTTCTTGCTGAAGAAGATAACGTTTCTTTAGGTGCAGGTATTAAAGGATTGTTTAAGAACAAGAAATTTGTATTTTTCTTCATCCTTGGCTTAATTATAACCTTAGGTTCATTTGGCTGGATGGGTATGTGGGATACAGGTGTTCATACTGGTTACCAACCAGTACAACCAATCAAGTTCTCGCATGAGCTGCACGCTGGTACCAATCAAATTGATTGTCAGTATTGCCATGCTGGTGCATTTAAATCAAAAAACTCAACCATTCCATCTTTGAATGTTTGTATGAACTGTCACAAATCAGTACAGGCAACCGAGAAATACGATGGTGAGATTTCACCAGAGATTCAAAAGATCTACACTGCACTTGGATATGATCCGGCAACCATGACTTATGATCACTCAAAAGAGAAACCAGTTGAATGGGTTCGTGTTCATAACCTTCCTGACTTCGCTTATTTTAATCACTCTCAACACGTAGTTGTAGGTGAAGAGGCTATCAGAAAAGAAAAAGGTTTGAAACCAAATGAGCCTGTTTGCTTTGCATGTCATGGTCCGGTCGATACAATGGAAGAGATATATCAATACTCTCCACTTACCATGAAATGGTGTGTTAACTGTCATAAAGACACCAAACTTGAAGTTAAAGGAAATGCATTCTATGATAAGATCATTGAAGCGCATGAGAAAATCAAGAAAGGTGAGAAAATCACTCCTGCAGCTTTGGGTGGTTTAGAATGTGGTAAGTGCCACTATTAATTAGAGTTTAATAAAAAGAACGTTCGATAAACAGTAATATAGCTTAAATGGAAAGCAATAAAAAATACTGGAAAGGCTTAGAAGAGTATAAAAACACTCCGGATTTTGTTGAAAATAACAAAAACGAATTTGCTGAGCCACTTCCAATAGAAGATGTTTTAAATGAAGCAGGGTTAAGTACAGTAACTCCACGCCGTGACTTTTTAAAAGCTTTAGGCTTTGGGTTAGGTGCGGTAACACTGGCAGCTTGTCAAACTGCTCCTGTTCACAAATCAATTCCTTACCTGGTAAAGCCTGAAGAGGTAGTTCCGGGTATACCGAACTATTATGTTTCAAGTTTTAACGGACAAAGTGTGTTAGTTAAAACAAGAGAGGGAAGACCAATTAAAATTGAACCAAATCCTAATGCAGGAACGTTTAATTGTGGTACCGATGCTCAGGCTCAGGCTTCAGTATTAGATCTTTATGATGTTTCAAAACTTAAAGCTCCTGTATTAAAAGATGCAGAGAGTAATTGGGCTGAGATTGATAAGTTTGTACAAGCAGAGTTAAATAAGGCTCAGGCTTCAGGAAAGAAAATTCGTATTGTTTCATCTTCAGTAAGCAGCCCTTCTACTAAAGCGGTTGTTGCTGATTTTACAACTGCTTATCCTACTACCAAGCATGTTCAGTATGATGCTGTTTCTTATACAGGTATTATTAAAGCAAATGAAAATAGCTTTGGTAAAGCTGTTATCCCTAAATATAACTTTGATAAGGCTGATCTGATTGTAAGTTTCGGAGCAGACTTTTTAGGTACCTGGATTAGCGGAGAAGAATTTACTTCACAGTACGTTTCGAACAGAGATCACAAATCTTTGAAGGCTGGTAAGATGTCTCGCCACTTCCAATTCGAAGCTGGTATGAGCTTAACAGGAACAAACGCAGATACCCGTGTTCCGGTTAAATTATCAGAAGAAGGACCTGCTTTAATTGCTTTATATAATGCAATTACTGGAAACGCTTTAGCTGGTGCTGCTTTACCTAATAATGTTACTGCTGATAAAGCACTTAAATTAATAGCTAAAGAATTATTACAAAATAAAGGAAAGTCACTTGTAGTTTCAGGTTCGAATGATGTATCTACCCAAATTTTGGTAAATGCAATTAACTCGGCAATTGGTAGCTACGGTACTACTATAGATCTTGATAACCCTTGTAAACGTTACGCTGGTAATGACGCAGAATTTGCTGAGTTTATCAACGAGATGAACAGAGGTGAGGTTGCTGCAGTATTTTTCTTAGATAGCAACCCTGCTTATGACGTTGCAAATGCTAAAGGATTTACTGATGGATTAGCTAAAGTTGGTTTAAAAGTTTCTTTCGCTGACAGAAAAGATGAGACTTCAACATTATGTAATGTTATTGCCATTAACCATAACTACTTAGAGTCGTGGGGTGATGCTAACGCATATGAAGGATATTATTCAATTGTACAGCCAACCATTAATCCTGTGTTTAACTCACGTCAGGCTGAGGAAAGTCTTTTAATCTGGTCTAACGGTCCGGTTAAAGAGTATTATCAGTATGTACGTAATAACTGGGAGAAAAGCATTTTACCTGCTTTAGGTAAAACATGGCAAGATGTACTGCAAACAGGTGTTTTTGCTTCGGCATTAAAACCTGCGGGCACATATACATTTAGCTTATCGCTTGCAGCTGTAATCCCTTCGATCATTAATAACAGCAAGGCTTTAGCTAAAGATATCGAATTACAGGTTTACGAAAGTATCCCGATGAGAGACGGTAAACATGCAAACAATGCATTCTTACAAGAGCTACCTGATCCTGTTTCTAAAGTAACTTGGGATAACTACATTGCCTTAGCACCTAAATTTGCTAAAGAATTAGGCTTTAAAGAGTTTGATATCGTTTCAATAAAAGATGATAAAGGTTATGAAATTGAGTTACCTGTGCTTATTCAGCCAGGACAAGCTCAAGGAACAGCTTCTGTTGCTTTAGGTTACGGACGTACAAAGGTTGGTAAAGCTGGAGATAACATTGGTAAAAATGCTTATCCATTTGTAAGCTTTACTAATGGTACTTCTAAGTATGCAACCACCGTTAAACTTTCTGGAACAGGAAAAACTGAAGAACTGGCTCAAACGCAAACTCACCACTCTTTTGAGGGTAGAAATATTATTCGCGAAGCTACTTTTACAGAATATAAAAAGAATCCGGCTGCTGGTTCAGGTAATGACCACGCAAAACATAAAACTTACGATCTGTGGGATAAATATGAGAAACCAGGTAACAACTGGGTTATGGCAATCGATTTGAATGCTTGTACTGGTTGTGGTTCTTGTATCGTTGCTTGTAACGTGGAAAATAACATTCCTGTTGTAGGTAAAGACGAAGTACGCAGACGGAGAGAGATGCACTGGATTCGTATTGACCGTTATTACAGCTTTAATGTTGAAGGTGAAGGTCATGCAGAAGAAGCACATGCTCATGGCGAACATGGAAATGGTATCAATTCAGTAACTAAAGAGAAAGAAATTGCTCATTTAGATAACCTTGATAATGTTTCTGTAGTACATCAGCCAATGCTTTGTCAGCATTGTGATCATGCTCCTTGTGAGACTGTTTGTCCGGTATTGGCAACAGTCCACTCATCAGATGGCTTGAACCACATGGCTTATAACCGTTGTGTGGGTACACGTTACTGTGCAAACAACTGTCCATATAAAGTACGTCGTTTCAACTGGTTTAACTACTGGAATGATTCACGCTTCGATAACTACTTGAATAATGAATTTACTCAGTTGGTTCTTAACCCTGATGTAACTACCCGTTCAAGAGGTGTTATGGAGAAATGCTCTATGTGTATTCAGCGTATTCAAGCTGGTAAATTACAAGCTAA
>NZ_CAMLHF010000189.1 GCF_946479715.1 uncultured Pedobacter sp.
AGCAAGAGTGCCATCCACGTACCAATTGTATTTTACATCATTTGGTGCACAACCTGGAAAATTGGTATTAGCTTTTTCTCCGGGCAGAGATTGATTATTAAAAATGATTTCATCGTTGACACATGCTATTGGAGGAAAAGAGAATAAGTTCTCTGGCCTGGTAACTACCTTTGCAGGCGTAGATAGAGGTGAACCAATTGCGCCACAAAACGGACTTATTAAGCCCACATTTACACCAAAAGCATTATAGAAGGTTTGGTTTCCAGATTGATACGAAAACCCACAGGAAGACTTTGTATAAGTGTGGCTTATACGATCATTGTTTTGCTTGATGTCACAATATGTATAGTCGTTAGACGTCCCATCTCCCCAGTCGACCTTATAAATGTTGCCCGGAAAATTTACTCCAATACCATTATTGGATACATCAACTCGATATTCGAATGTGCCAACTGGAAAACACACTGTGTTTCCACTTGTAGTGGTAAATGCAGTTACAGCAAGATTGTTAATTAGAAAGTATGCCTTTGTGCCCACCGACCCATCGGGCATTGTGGCTTTCACAAACATAGTGTAATGAGCAAGTGATGCAGTATAAGACATTGGAGTTCCGGCAGCACCAAAAGCTATTGTTTGCGGTACTCCAGGGTTCAATTCATTTTTGAAAGTTACAGTTACGTTTCCGGTGTTCGATTCGTTGTTAAAGAAAAATTCTTTTGTTCGCGTGTTCTCATCCGTATTACAAGTTCCAAATGTGAGTGGATTTGTGCTCACTTTAGAATTAGAATTTATAGCAGCTGTTGCTTTTCCTCCTGCTTTTATATCAAATGGATTTGAATCTGAAGAGGTAAGCGCAGGTAATGTTGATTTAACCCTAAGTTTATACCCTGTTCCAGGAGTAGTACCCAAAGGGATTACTCCATTTACAAATGTTGAATAGAAGCTAGTATAAGATCCGATAGATTTTTCAACTCCACTGGGTGATACAAGATAGAGATTAAACGAATTACCTGGTTGTAAACAGGTAGCACCCAAACTAAAAGTTGCGGCTATAGTTGACTCAGCCGTGTAAGGTCCCGGTGCAACCTGATCTATAGCAATTTGAGAAAAGGCTATAGAAACATGATAGAAGAATAAAATTAGCGTCAGTAAAAATAAACGTCTTATCATATTGTAAACATTATGATAAAAGTAAATATTTTTTTACTTATTGTTCATTTTATTCATTAATAATCATTCTAATTATTAACATTATCAAATTTGCATTGCATTTATTTTTATTTAGTAAATTTCGTTAAGTCGTCATTTACATTTACGGGCTTTACATTAAATAAAAAGCCGCATTCAAATGTATTTGAATGCGGCTTTCAATAGGAATTAGTAGAATTTCCTTGGTTCGGATAGAATATTAAAGTGTAGCCATATCAATTACAAATCTGTAGCGAACATCCCCTTTAAGCATTCTTGCATACGAAGCAGTTACATCCTTGATGTCAATTATTTCAATATCTGAAACAATATTGTGCTCAGCACAGAAGTCAAGCATTTCCTGAGTTTCAGGTAGGCCGCCTATGCCAGAACCTGCAACGCTTTTACGACCGCCTAAAAGCGAAAACGGCTGAATTGCATAAGGTTGAGATGGAACACCCACACAAATATGCGTACCATTCGTTCTTAACAATGAAAGGTACATATCCATATCGTGTTCTGCAGAAACAGTGTCAAGAATAAAATCAAACGAGCCTCTTACTGCTTCAACCTGGGCGGGATCAGATGTAACCACAAAATGATGCGCACCTAAAGATTTAGCGGCCTCTTCTTTTGAAGCTGATGTACTTAAAACGGTTACTTCAGCGCCAAAAGCTACCCCAAATTTCACACCCATATGACCTAAACCACCAAGACCAAGAACGGCCAATTTATGACCTTTACCAACTTTCCAGTGGCGCAAAGGCGAATAAGTAGTAATACCTGCACAAAGCAGCGGCGCTGTAGCTGCAAGTGGTAATTTGTCGGAAATATGAAGTACAAATTCTTCGCGAACTACAATAGTATTGGAGTAACCTCCATATGTCGGCACACCATCTCTGCCATTGTTGTTATAGGTCTGGGTATTCCCTTCCAAACAATATTGTTCTAATCCTTCCTTGCAATTTTCACAAGTCTGACAAGAATCAACTAAACACCCTACACCGGCAAGATCATCCTTTTTGAACTTTTTTACGTGGTCGCCCACTTTAATTACCCTACCAACAATCTCATGACCCGGTACCATTGGAAATATCCCTGGAAACCAATCATTCTTAATTTGATGAAGATCTGAGTGACAAACACCACAATATAATATTTCCAGTTGAACGTCATGCGGTCCAACTTCCCGGCGTTCGAAATCCCAGGCTGCTAAATCTGTTTCAGCGTCTTGTGCTGCATATCCTTTGGCTTGTATCATAGTTAATTTATGTTTTATAATAAAACAAATTTACATCAGGCAGCATAAATATTTACTACACATTTCAAAGCATTTATTATACAATTCAAACATCCTGAAATAAAGTCAGGGAATCGACTTCAAACTATTAGTGAGTCATTTTAAATAACAGCTCCTTCAACAACTCACCATCGGTGGTGTTACCAGTGCTATCTACACCTTTACTCTTTAAGTCGTACTCCCTTAACAAGCTAATGATATCAAAGGTTTTATTCAGGTTATAGCTACGGGCAGCAGCTTCATAATCTTTAACAAAATATGGGTTTACGCCCAATTCTTTTGCAGCATCGCCTTTATTCTGCAGGTAGTGGTATTTTAAGATCTTTGAGAAATAAGAATTCAGATTGGCCATAACCATAACCATTGGGTTGGCTTTTGGATTATCAGCGAAGTAATTAATGATCTGATTACATTTTAATATATTCTTTACTGCCAGTGCTTTTTGCAGTTCAAAAACATTGTACTCTTTACTTATTCCTATATTTCTTTGAACAAGATCAGTGTCAATTGTAGTTTCTTTAGTAATATTTAAAAGCAACTTTTCTATTTCATTAGCAATTTTAGAAAGGTCTGTCCCCAGGTATTCAGCCATGAGGGCGGATGCTTGCGGAGCAATTTTATAACCTTTCTCTTTTACAAGATCATCTATCCATCCTGCTAATTTGTAGTCTCTTACCAGTTCAGATTGAAATATAACACCACTCTTATCAATGGCTTTATAGATCTTCTTGCGCTTATCGAAATTAGCATACTTGTAACCTAATACCAGAATGGTGGTAGGCATGGGTTTCTCAAAGTAATTGAGCACAAACTCAGCCTCTTTACTACTCCCTTCTGTCTCTTTAGCCCACTTCAAATCCTGAGCCTCTTTTACAATGATCAATTGATAGTCAGACATCATGGGATATCGCTTTGAAGCATTCATAATGGTCGCCATATCTGTATCTTTCCCATACAAAACAGTTTGATTAAACCCTCTTTCCATATCATTCAACACATTATTTTCCATGTAATGGATGATCTGATCGATGTAATAAGGTTCCTCACCGTGTAGTAAATAAACCGGCTTAAACTTTCTGGCTTTAATGTCTTTGATTATATCTGCAGCACTCATATGATAGGTCAAACTTAGATATAATTGTGCTCTAAAACAATTATATCGATCTCTCCGATACCATCAAAAAATCAACAGATGCCAAGAGGAAACTTAGATAAAATTTTTTGCCTATTTTTACAAAAATGTCATTTACACCAACAGCACTTAACCTACCGCAATATCCTTTCAAGATTACACTAAAGGAGTCGCGTTATTTTATCTTTGACGAAGTAAGAAGAAAACATCTGGTACTAACACCCGAAGAATGGGTTAGACAACATTTCATCCAGTTTCTGATACTGGAAAAGAAATTCCCAAAATCACTTATTCAAATAGAAGGCGGGCTTAACTTAAACAAACTTCAAAAGAGAACAGATATTGTAATATTCAGTACTCATGGAGAACGAATAATGGTTATTGAATGTAAAGCACCCTCTGTTAAGATAAGTCAGGCTACTTTTGACCAGGCCGCCAGATACAACTCTGTGCATAAAACCAAATGGCTGGTAGTAACCAACGGATTAATGCATTGCTACGCAACAATAGACCACAAAGAGGAACAGTTTGTCTTTATAAAAGATCTTCCTGAGTATCAATCCTTATAAAAACAAACCGTTTTTTCTGTATTTTTTATTGCCAACCACCTCCAAGAGCGCGATAAAGGCTAATTACTGCCTGCCATTGCTGTAATTTATCACCGATATTATCGAGTTGTGCCGACAGTAAGTTCTGTTCTGAAGTTAATACATCAGTATAATTTGTAGCAGAACTATAACGCAACAGTTTTTTGGTAAAATCTACAGATTTCTGCAGCGATTGCAATTGTTTAGTTCTTATACTTTGCTGTTCAATTGCGGCTTGGTAAGAGAAAAGCGCATTAGACACCTCCTCTCCTGCTTTCAATAAGGATTTCTGAAAAAGATAAGCTGATTCCTGTTGAGCAGCCTCGGCACTTGTTAGTCTAGCCTTGTTTGCTCCCTTATTAAAGATAGGCTGGGTTATTCCTGCTGCAACATTTGCAAACAGACCCGAAGGGGTAATCCAGTCTTTGAAACTAAAGCTCGTAAAACCACTTGAAGCCGTGATGTTAAGCGATGGATAAAACAACTGTCGGGCAACATTAGTTGTTTCAAAAGCCTTCATAAAAGCATATTCTGCTTGTTTAACATCAGGCCGGTTTTGGAGCAACTGAGCAGGAATACCGATCTTCAGATCAACAAGTAACCGTTGGGATTCTAGTGATTTCCTCTTTATTGAACCAGCCTGACGAACAAGTAAAACATTCATAGCATTTTCCGTTTCTCTTATTTGTCTTTTTAAACGGGGTATAGCAACTTCTGCTGCAAACTGATTGGCTTCGCTCTGAACCTCAGCAGCTCCTGTTACTATATTGGCAGCTTTTAAAGATTTCATTGTGCTTACATCCGTTTTTCTGTTGGCAACAGTTTTCTCTAAAACAATTAGCTGTTCATCCAAAGCCAAAAGCATAAAATAGTTATTTGCAATTTCGGAGATCAGTTGTGTTTGCACAGCCTTTCTTGATTCTTCGGTTTGCAGTAACCCAGCCATTGCGCTACGCTTACTACTTCTAAGCTTCCCCCAAATATCTGCTTCCCAGCTGGCTGCTAACCCCACGTCGTACTGGGTGGATGAGCTGATAATGCCAAACCCTTGGGGGTAGGCGAGTTTTGATTGAGTTATTGCTGCATTACCACTTAATTCTGGCAAAAAAGCTGCCTTACTTTGTTTAAAACTTGCTCTTGCTATATTTATATGTTCTACAGCTATTTTCAGATCAAGATTTTGCTGTAACCCTTCTGTTATCAATTCAATTAACATCGGATCGTTAAACAATTTTTGCCATGGCATAGTGGCAATGGTAACCGTATCTGTATCTTGCTGGTCCCGGTAAATATTCTTTGTATCTATTGCTGGCCTTTCGTATTTCTTTGATACCTGGCATGATACCAACACGATCAGCAAAATTATTAGCCCTATATATTTTCTCATTATATTCATTTCTTACGAATTATAAAACTTCATTGTTTTTGCGTACCCCAGATATTTTCTCTTGCAGAGATTGAAAAACCACAAACAATGCAGGGATTACAAACACCCCGAATACTGTACCTATAAGCATCCCGCCAACGGCAGCAGTTCCTATTGAGCGGTTACTTAAAGCTCCTGCTCCGGTAGCAATCATCAACGGAAGCAAGCCGAAAATAAAAGCAAATGAGGTCATTAAAATTGGTCTTAACCTAGCCGTAGCACCTGAAATTGCCGACTGGATTAAGCTCATCCCACTAAGGCGGTGCATCAACGCGAACTCCACAATAAGGATCGCATTTTTGGCAAGTAAGCCGATGAGCATAATCAGACTTATTTGCAGAAATATGTTATTATCTAGCCCAAATAATCGGGCAAACAAGAATGCTCCAGCCAGTCCTATGGGTAAAGAAAGCAATACTGAGAATGGCAGAATATAACTTTTATACTGTGCACTTAACAAGAAATAAATGAACAGTAAGCTGAGCATAAAGATCAATAGGGTTTGACTACCGCTAGACAACTCTTCTAGTGTTAGACCGGAGAATTCATAAGTATAACCCTGTGGTAAAGTTTGGGCTGCCACTTCCTGAATTGCTTTTATTGCATCACCAGAACTGTAGCCGGGCTTGGGTGCACCATTTACAGCGCCAGCCGTAAACAGGTTAAAACGGTTTATAAATTCCGGGCCATAGATTTTTTTAAGCGTGATAAACTCTGATATTGGAGCCATTGCGCCTTTATCATTCCTAACAAATATTCTATTTATGGCCTCCTTATTGGTTCTCTGTTCAGCTTCGGCCTGAATCATTACACGGTATTGTTTACCAAAACGATTAAAGTCTGATGCATAAATACCCCCCAAATAGCCTTGCAGCGTTCCAAGTACGCGGTTAACAGGAACACCTGCTTCTTTACATTTCGCAACGTTTACGTTAACTTCGTACTGCGGGAAACTTGTGTTGTAAGATGTAGCAGCATACATAATTTCCGGGCGCTGGTTTAGTGCTCCCATAAACTTGCCAATTACTGCATCAAAAGCTTTGTAACTACCTCCTGTTTTATCCTGTAACTGAAATTCGAAACCATCATTATTCCCAAACCCCTGTAATGTTGGTGCAGCAAAGAAAATGATATTGGCTCCTTTAATTTCTGCAGTTTTTGCAAACAACTGACCAACAATACTTTTAATATCCTGCCCTTTTTTTGTCCTTTCTTTCCATGGTTTTAACCTGATAAATATAGCCGCATACGAGCTCCCGGTACCGCTCATTAAATCCATACCAGCAACTCTAGATGACAGTTCAATCTCAGGAATAGACCTGGCAATACTATCTATTTTATTTGCAATGAATTCGGTACGTTCCAAAGAAGTTGCCGGAGGTAATATAACGTTACCATATATAGAACCACTATCCTCATTAGGCACAAATCCGGTTGGAGTGGTTTTAACCAAAAACCAGAATAAAACACTAAAAACAATGATTATCGCAAATGCAATCCATTTTTTTCCAATCAGGAAAACAACCGACTTCTTATAACGGTTGGTCATGGTGCTGAATGAAGCATTAAACCCTGCATAAAAGCGTTGTAAAAAGCCTGTTTTCTGTTCATGATGCTCGCCATGTGGCTTTAGCAACAATGCGCAAAGCGCCGGACTTAAAGTAAGTGCGTTTACTGCAGATATGATAATGGCCACAGCGAGTGTTAAGCCAAACTGCTTGTAAAATACCCCAACCGACCCTGTAACAAAAGTTACCGGAACAAACACCGCAGCCATAATGAGGGTTATAGAGATAATAGCCCCACTAATTTCACTCATGGCATGCATAGTTGCTTTTTTTGCTGATCTAGCACCCTGATCTAATTTAGCATGAACCGCCTCTACTACTACAATGGCATCATCTACCACAATACCAATGGCCAGAACCAGGGCAAAAAGAGTAAGCAGGTTAATAGTAAATCCAAAAAGTTTAAGGAAAAAGAATGTACCTATGATGGCTACCGGAACTGCAATGGCAGGAATTAAGGTAGAACGGAAATCCTGCAAAAAGATAAACACTACAATGAATACCAATATAAATGCTTCAATAATTGTAACTATAAGCTTAGAAATTGAAGCATCCAGAAACTCATTTGCATTGGCGAATACGCTATACTTAACTCCTTTTGGAAAGGTTAATGAAGCATCGTCCAGTATTTTTATACACTTCTTTATGATCTCATTGGCATTGGAACCCGAAGTTTGATTGATTGCAACATATGGCGATTCATGACCTTGCGCCATGATGGTACTCGAATAAGTAAAAGAGCCCATATCCACCTCAGCAATGTCTTTTAATTTCAATACCTGACCATTACCTACAGATTTGAGTATGATGTTTTCAAATTGCGCAGGCTTTTCAAGTCGACCGGTATATTTTAAGGTATATTGGAATGGCTGACCACTGTTTTCTCCAACTTTACCCGGTGCTGCTTCTATGTTTTGCTCTGCAAGTGCTTCTGTTATGTCGGATGGGATTAATCCATAAGCAGCCATAACATCTGGTTTAAGCCAGATTCTCATACTGTAATCCATGCCTCCATATACAGCGGCATTCCCTACCCCCTCAACCCTTTTGATCTGAGGCATCACATTAATTTTTAAATAGTTATCAAGGAATTTCTGATCATACTTTCCATCCTCGCTGTACAACAGAAAACTAAATACTTCACTATTCAACCGCTTACTGGTGGTAATACCAACTTTGATTACTTCGGCAGGCAGCAAACTTGTAGCTTTTGTGATTCTGTTCTGCACATTAATTGCAGCCATATCCGGATCTGTACCTTGCTTAAAGTTAATGGTAATGCTGGCGCTACCGTCGTTACTTGCCTTAGAGGTCATGTAGGTCATGTGTTCTACTCCGTTAATCTCTTCTTCGAGCGGGACAATTACGCTTTTCATGACCACATCTGCACTTGCTCCCTGATATGAGGTACTTACTTCAACGGCGGGTGGAGCAATGTCTGGATACTGGGAAATAGGCAATGAATATAGGCCTAGTAACCCCATTATAACAATGATAACCGATATAACGGTAGATAAGACCGGGTTATCTATAAATTTCTTTAACATAATATTTTAGTGTTTTGCTTTGATTTTCATTCCATCTTTCAAGCTGCCCATTCCTTCCGTCACAATCTGTTCGCCAGGGTTCAGTCCTTTTGTTACCACATAAAATTCACCTGAAGGGATGTCCATTATCTCTATCTCAGTACTTTTTACCGCACCGTTTTTAACTGTGTAGATCATCGTTTTTTCCTGCATTTCGAAGGTTGCCTTAGCGGGAACCAATAGTGCATTACTTACTTTTAACGGGATTCGAATAAGTGCACTGGCGCCACTCCTGATTAATCCATCAGGGTTAGGGAAACTTGCTCGAAGATTAACTGAACCCGTTTCTGTATTAATTAACCCGCTTAAAGTTTCCAGCTTACCTTTTTTTGAATATTCTGTTCCATTGGCCAACAAAAGTGTTACCGGAGGAATATTCATTAGCTTATCCTTTATGGTTTTCCCTTTGTTGTTTTCAGTGAAATCCAGAAACTGCTTTTCATTGAAGGAGAAGTAGGCAAAAACACTTGCAATATTTGAAACTGTTGTTAATGGCTGAGGTGATGAGCTGCTAACCAGACTTCCTGTTTTATAGGGTAAGTTTCCAACTACTCCATCTGCAGGACTATTTATACGAGTATAGCCAAGATTAGTGCGGGCATTTACTAAACTAGCTTTTGCCTGTGCAAGCGCAGCCTCTTTCGCGTGCAGATTAAAATTTGCCTGCTTAAGTTCATAATTACTAATGATCTCTTCTTTTACCAGAGGCAAGGTTTTCTCGACCTGCATTTTTGCTGTGCTTACTTCAGCTTCAGCATTTTTTATCGCGGCTGTAGCCGTTCTAACTTCCTGTTCGTACTGGGGGGCATTTATTTTAAAAAGTAACTGACCTTTCTTAACAGTTGCACCTTCATCAACAAGTATCTGTTCTACAAAACCATCTACTTTTGGCCTGATCTCTATGTTCTGCTGGCCCTGTATAGTCGCGGTGTAATCTGTATTAAGAACAGCATCTTTAGGTTGTACTGTTGAAACAGAATATTCCTGGATAGTTTCTTCCTGCGTTTGGCTTTGTGTTGGACTGCAAGCTTCAAATAGCAGCATTCCGCCTAGTAATGAGAGTAATTGTATTGTTTTCATAAATGTAATTTTTCTTTTTTGGCATAAATATTCCTCATCTCCTAAAAAATCTCTTTTTTGGCAGCTAAGGTTAACAGCGATTATTTATCGCCCGAACTAAAGTGTTGGGTTGTTAATTAAATATGGAGTATCACGGTAATTTCATTATAATTCTTTATTTCATTAATAAGTTAAGCAAAGTTAGTACTTTTGTCAATAAAACAACTAAATACTTGTTTTATTAGATTATGAAGACAAATCGATTCTTAATGCTATTAAAAACCCGTGGTGCGTTAACTGCAGGGGAAATTTCAAAGGAACTTGGGATTACAAGTGAGGGTGCACGCTTACAACTCATTAAATTAAGTGAGGAGGGATTAATCCAGTCTACCAACGAATCAAAAGGAGTTGGCCGACCTACTGTGTATTTTAGTTTAACAGAAGAAGGAAACGCTGGTTTTCCTGATACGCATGCTGAACTTACCGTTAAGCTGATACAACTCATGAAGACTACGCTGGGCGACGAGGCTCTTGATAAAGTGATAGCGGCAGGTGAACAAGTTGGTAAAGAAAAATATTCAAATGAATTACAATTAATTACAGATCTTGAAGGTCGTATCTCCCAGCTTGCGGATATCCGTACACGCGAAGGATACATGGCTGAGTATAGTAAAGATGAACAAGGCTATTTATTGATAGAGAACCACTGCCCAATTTGCGCAGCGGCGCAGGTTTGTCAAGGTTTTTGTGCCTCAGAGCTTAACACTTTTAAGTTTGTATTGGGTGAGGACATAGATATAACGAGGGTAAACCATATTATTGCAGGCGACAGAAGGTGCGCCTACCGAATAACCTTAAAAAAGGCCAGTTAAAATAAAGCATTCTCCAACTAGCCGCCGAAGAATGCTCAATAAATTTATCCTTTTAAAGCAG
>NZ_CAMLHF010000190.1 GCF_946479715.1 uncultured Pedobacter sp.
GCATATGCTGGAAAAAGGCCGGATCGCCTACAACAGTTCCTGCTCCTATTCTATTCGCAAATACTAAACCTGATTTCCCGGGATTAATGTAGAACCGAAATTCTGTGGTTACAGATCCATAACGATCGTTGGTTTTATCAACCCGTTGCTGAGCGGTTAAAGATGTTTTCCAATACAACCCTTTTTTAGGGTTTGCAATATTATCACGGCTATCGTAAGTCCATCCCGCTACAAAACCGGCATAGTACTTATCCGAAAATATCTCTTCTTCTGGATGAGCGGCATTATAATCATTAAAAAAACGTTCTTCGTTTCCAGATGCTGTACTTGTATAAAATGATCCTAATACTCCGCCTTCAATTTTCAGGTATTTGGTAACCTTTCTACTCAGCCTTACATCCACATTTAAATAGTCGTAACGATTTCTGTAATAGGAAATTCCATCCTCTCTGTCTGATTCCTCCTCATCATCGTTATCTAAATCCAGATATTGTGTATTGTTTCCAATTCCAAAGAAGTTACTCAAGTTGTTAGGCCCAAGCAAATTTGCATGCACCACAAGATCGTTATTACCCACTGCTTTCTTAAAATCACCAAGGTAGTCTAGAATAAACGATTTCCTGCCAGTAGAGTAATTTGCCCAGAACTCATGTTTTGAAGCATATGGTTCTTTTCTAAAGCCCTGTTTTTCTATGATGTAACCTAAACCAATCTGTACGCCCTGATCAATGTTATAATTAAAATTAAAAAGCGGTCCTGATCTATCATACAAGAACGCATTCTTATCAAACTTGTTTACCAGGGTATCATTTGCAAGACGCATCTTTGCGGTTGTTTTATCCGGCAATTCATTTGATTCATCAGTTCTATCATAAATGAATGGCTTATTTGAAACATCTTGTGCAATCTGGAACTTATCTGCATCGCTCCCTCCAATCATCCTAACTTTTATCTTGGTATTTTCTTTCCCCCTTACAGAAAACACATCTCCACCTGCCATTCCAAACAGTCTAACCTCTTTGGTTACATTAGGGTCAAATGTTCTTTTATATACCAATCTTCCATTCTTCCCCTCCTTATTGATATTATATACTGTAACCTCTACATTTCCGTTATCGGCATAATTAACATCAAAAAACTCTTTTTTATCAGAGGTCGGAACATCAACGTTTATGGATAAAAACTTATAGTATTGTAAAGCAAGCGTATCCAGTTTATCTCTTCTTGATATAAAGTGACCAATTAACTGATTGCCACTAAGCTTAAATATTGTATCTGGCATTTGCCTGAAAGAGGTATTAATAAGTTCAGTAGTTAGTTTTCCCTGAACAAACTTAACAGCATCCTTCCAGTCCTGTTCGCTGAGCTCATTTAAAAAATACCTGTCAAAGTATCGCTCATTAAAGTTCCAATGATTTACATCTCTGATATTATCACTATAAGGCTGCAAATGAGATTTCAGCCATTGATGGTTAAGAATCCATGGAAATACTCCTGAAGTTTTATAGAACACCTTATCTCTATCTCTTGGAACAGGAATATAGGTAGTTTCTCCCTTTTCTTTCTGAGCCAACCAGCGCCAGTTATCTTCATGCCTATCCCAATCGCCCAAAACAAAATCCAATAACCTGGCCCTAAGTGTTAGTTTCTGGTCTGAAGTATGGTCGTTGTCTTCCTGTATTTTGCGCTGTACTTTAGCTGTATTATCTGTTTCTTCTTCAAAAGGTGATCTTGGTTCCAATAAATAGGCAGCGTTTGCAAACTTTTCTCTATACTCTCCAAGTCCCGGGTCATCTGCTACATATACGATCTCTGGTTTAGAGTGGGCAAGCTCAAGGGCTTCTGCCAGAGGAGGAACAATTAAAGCTGCAAAAGGGTGATTAGTTGAAACCTGGTCCTGAGCAATGTCTTTAGCTATAGTTGGTCTTAAACTTTCAGGTAAACCCTGTTCCGGATACTTTTGTATTGTTCTTAAAGCATATTCTCTGCCAGTTGGATCTACTAACCGTAAAGAACGGGTTTGCATGCCCCCTCCAAGTTTAACGATCTTTAGTCCTCCTTTTTCTTTCTGAAGATCTATAATGCGCACTTTTACAGGGGTTGCCCATATTTTACGATAACTTTCGCCCAGCCAAAAACGGTGAAAGCCACTTACGCTATTATACTCGGGTGCAATAGCAACTGTAATTGAATCTGTCGGTTTCTGTGTCTGTCCTATCGCAGGGATAGACAAAGTAATAAAAACAGCACTTAAGAGCTTCTTTAGAGGGCGCATATTAGTTAATTATTCTTTTTAAGGTTACTCCTATCCTCAGCGCCTTTAATCCCTCTACACCTTGTAATTCTTCTATTTCTAAATATTCAAGATCATTGTTCAGTAAACCAACATTCTGCAGCTTTTTAATATAGCCCAGATATTCTCTAGCTTCTGAACTGTTAAAATACACAATTGATATTTTACCAGGCTGTGTTAACCGCTCTGATGTGTCTTTGATATGAGCTTTATCAATTCGTTTTTTAACCATCTGGTAACGAATATTGTAGCTACCCTCTACATCAAACCTTTGTTCATCAATTCTAAAACTCACATCTATAGGCTTATCGTAAACGAAAATAAGCTGTGTTGTTTCAAGAGGTAAAGAAAAATATGGACCTAAGTTACTGGTTGTTTGAGCAATTTCGGCTAGTACTCTCAGCTGTTTCAATCGGAATGTACCGAGTAAATTTTCAGGCACGGGAATTTTAGGGGCAATAGATTGTCCCAGATAAATATCAAATTCAACACCATCTGTTCTAAACTTCTCAAAATAGCTTGGATAAATATTCTGAATTTCAGTATTAAATTCATCAAGGTGGCGTGTTACCGCAACATTTATCATTTGCATGCTTTTTTCGTAGCGTTCTCTGTTTTCAAAAACCTTTCCGTTAACACTCGTAAGCATGAAATATCTATCTATTATGCTTTTTATTTCTGGGTGTGTATCTCGCAGATGATTTAATGAGGTCGGTATCTGTCTTTGTAAGTAATCTTCTGTTTTTAAGATTTCCCGATCTGAAAGCTCATCAAGATCTTTATATTTCCAAATTGCTGCTTCATGAGGTATATCACTTTCTTTACAAGCCGAAATAGTATTCCTCACAGCATTAAGTGTTTCTTCAAGAATCTCGAAATGAACATACAGATCTCTCCTAATTGCTGCATTACGCTGTATGCTTGAGTTTCTTATGTCTACAGCTCCATAAAAAGGATATACATTTCTAAAGAAAATAGGTTCAATAGGCAGATTTCTGTCTCTGGCACCTGATTGGATGTAATTAAGCGCTGCTTCATGGAAACGCCACTGAACAGAAGGCTGCAAGGCAGTAAACTTATCTGTTATTACATCCTGAATTTCGTTATTAAAATCTATAATTATGTTATGAAAGAGCTGTGCCAATAAAGGAAACGCTGCTTCTATTTTTGTGAGGGTATTTCCGTTAAATTTGGTAGAATCTTTTGTATATAACTCAAGAGCTCCAACAAGTTTTCCATTATAAAACAACGGAAACAAGGCATACGACTTAATGCCTACCTCATCTAACAGACTAAGCATAGGATAAATTTCCGGCTCTTCGTCTGCTATATCCGGGAAAATTAATGTTCGCGGATGGTCAAGATAGTCTTCGATGAGGCTGGAATATTCAGTATCATCCATACCCTTTTCTTTTGCCAGCTGAACTACCTTACTTTGAAAACCTGATTGATCATTGATCAGTAGTTTTTTGTTTAATTTAAGATAAGGCAGCATCCCAAAGTTTACTTCATCAGATCCTACAAGGGTTTTCAGCGCAGTAGCTATATCCCTGCTATGTTGTCCGTTTTGAGATTCATTATGTTCAATAACTAGATTTTTGACTGTTTCAAGAGCATATTCATCTGTAACATCAGTTAAGGTTACAATTGATATCCCCTCAATACTAAAGATCTCAGGCGGTATTAGTTTTGTTAATATCTTTAATGAGTTTCGCTCATCTTTAATATAATCCTTAACATCCTTTAAATTATATTCGGGTAGTTTTGTTTTTGCCCTGATATCCAAAAACCTGGTATCCACATTTAAGCGATAATACTTCAATAAATGAGTTTTAGGATCTATAATAGACTTAATGGTGAATTTGTTATTGCTTAAAGAGAAGTTGTAAAATTTCTCCAGAATAAGGTTATAAAAGGTGGCCAGAAGATTTTTATCCATCTCCTTTTTTGATGGCAAACTCAGGTCCGACTTTAAGCTGCACATTGATGGTTCCATGAATACACTATAAAATGCATCAGTACCATAATGAAAACATGGAGAAATGGGTGTGCCTATTGCCCAGAATTGTTGGCTTTCATCATTAATAATAGGCGATAATGAGGTATAAATTAATTCAAAAAGCGTAGCGTAATTTTTAGCGCTCTCTGGAGGTATCGGACTTCTGAGCTCGGGATAATGATTAAATTGCTCAAGGATATATCTGTAAAAGTTAATCTTGGCTGTTTTTTCCTTGTTTGCTCTTTGTTGAATATACTCAATAAACGGATTTAAGGACAATTTAATATCCGCACCTATCGGATGTTTTCCTGGCTCCTTTATTGTTTGATTTAGATTTAATGTTATTGATTGCATTGATCTATTCGTTACAGAACCTTAATAACAACATTAAAGCGCTGAAATAAATTCTTTAATATAAATAAAAATAACTTGTCAAAGGTAGCACCTGTATTTGCATAATAGGTAAAACCTAGGTAATTATTTAATCTGATTCTGTTTACCTCTTAAGGAGTATACTTGAATTTTATAATGTTGCCGTCTGTTAGTTCATCTCCTTCATTAGAGATATACAGATTTAGATCTTTATCAAATGCAATTCCTTCTGGCTGGTTAAATATTGACGAACTTAAATGATGGGCTTCTTTGACCTTCCATTTATCATCGGTAATGACCAATAATTTACTTACTGATGAAATAATATACCACTCTTTCGTTTTAGGATTTTTAGCCATTGCCGAAGCTCTTAACTCAGTTCTAAATTTGGGATAAACAGCTTTAATTTCTTTTAAATCAATCTTAAAACTACCCGAGGCAACTAAAGTATCCTGAGATGGTTGATAGTCCAATATGTATCCGGTTGCCGTTTTGGCTTTTTTATCTACCGGACAGTTTTTACACAGAATATACAACTTGCTGGTAGCAGCATCGGCGTATAAGCTTTCGTACTCGGCTTTTGGTATCAGGTGTTTTGTTTCCTTCACTAGATCAGATTTTTCTTTAATTGCCTCAGAGAAAGGAAAAGAAAAAAGGGCTCCGCTGCTTTTAAGGACAAAGACCCTATCATGAAATATGCTGACATCTTCATAATCTCCTCTTGAGCCAAATTTCATATTCTTTTGGTCCTTTACATCCCATTTTTGTCTGAACAATTTACCCTCTTCATCCTGAATGCTATAGATAGTATCGCTATTACTGTCGTGAAACGCAATACCTGATATTTCAAGCAAACTTGATGGCATATTGAACTTATCAGGTTTAGTTAAATCATAACCCTTTGGACTTGTATATTTTCCCAATGGACTTTTGCATGCATAGGTTCCAAAAAGAGCTAATAAAACAATAATACATAAACACCTAGAGTAGATTCGTTTCATAAATAATTCGGATTTATATGGTATCAGTATCTTTCAAAAATTTATAAATAGATTCCTGAGCATTATCGTGTAGTTGTAAGTTAACTATTTTCATTATAATCTCCTTCAATTTAGCATCATATATTGGGAAACATACTTCAATTCGGCTATAAATATTACGGTTCATCCAATCTGCAGATCCCATATATATATCCTTATTCCCATTATTCTCAAAAATGAATATTCGACCATGTTCAAGATAGCGGTCTACAATTCGGGTTACCGTAATATTCTCACTTAATCCGGTTTGTCCTGGTATTAAACAACATATTCCTCTTACAATAAGTTGCACTCTCACTCCTGCATGTGATGCTTCATAAAGTTTAGAGATCAGGATCTTCTCTTCAAGATTATTTAATTTTATAGTAATTCCATTGGCTAACCCCGCTTTTGCATTTTCTATTTCTCTTTGTATAAGGTTAAGGAATTTTTGCTGTAAATTAAATTGGGCTACCAGCAAATGCTTAAAATCTATTTGATCTTCTGGTCCGGGTGCTTTTTTATTTTTACGCAAAAAACCAAATAAGGACTCAAGCTCTTTAAGCATAGGCTGATGGGAAGTGAGCAGAATTTGATCTGTATAAAACCTTGCTGTTGACTCATTTAAATTCCCGGTAGCCAGCAAACCTACAAACTCTTCTTTTCCACTTATAACCCGCTTTACAAGAGCAACTTTTGCATGCACTTTTAAATCAATACTACTGTAAACAATCTTTACTCCTGCAGCTTTCATTTGTTTGGCCCATTTGATGTTATTGGCCTCATCAAATCTTGCTTTTAGCTCGACCAGCGCTACTACCTTTTTGCCATTTTTTGCAGCGGTCATTAATGCACTTACAATTCTGGAGTTGTTTGCAACCCGGTAAAGTGTGGTGTAGATTTCCTGAACAAATACATCATTTGCGGCCTCATTAAAAAACCTGAGTATTGGGTCGTAACTCTGATAAGGTACATTTACAAGTAAATCTCCTTTTAAAATCAGATTAAACAATGTATCCTTTTCAGGGATAAGAACAGAAGATATTGAAGGCCATTTTGGATAGCTGAACGCTGCTCCATTCAATGGAAAGCTATTCAGATCTTTTAGATTATGGTACCCTCCTCCTTCAACAACAGATGCATTACCTAGCTTTAAAGCATATATTAACCGATATAAACTCCTTAAAGGAATTCCGGGCTCAATTAGAAAGCGCGTTGCAAAACCGAAATCACGGGTTTCCAGCTGACGTTCCAAGACAGTTGTAATATCTTCTTCTGTGGCATTACCAATCTTTAGTTCGGCATCACGGGTAATCTTAAGATTGTATACTCCCTCTATTTTATCATTCGGAAAGAGGTATGTTAAGTTATGCTTAATGATGTCTTCCAAAAAAACGACGTATTTATGTCCCTCATTCTCTAAAGCATATAGGCGTTGCAAACTCTCCGAAGGAACATTGATCAACTCCAATCGTTCAGCACCAAATGCATCTTTCAGAATGACCAACTGATAGAGCTTATTATTTTCGGCAAAAAAATCGGTAAGGTCCTTATCAATACAAATTGAATAAATGTAAGCCAGTACTTCGTTAAAGAAGAGGTTTACAATTTGATCTGCTATTTGCGAAGGGATAGGTGTATTATAAATCCAATGTATATCGTGACTGGTCAGTTGCGGTAGTATTTGCTCTGCAACGATTGCTCCAAATCTTCTTTGCTGCCTGTTAATTTCTGTTTTGGCAAGCTCATAGTTTCCCTGACCATCGATACTTTGCCGGTACTCATCAACCGCCATCAACACCGGCATCCTTACCCGATAAAATTCATCCAGATTAGAAGAATAAATAGAGAGAAACTTAATTCTTTCTAAAATTGGAACGGTATCCTTTGCTGCTTCCAGAAGCACTCTTTCATTAAACCCAAGCCAGCTTAGATCTCTGTTAAAAAAAACCGATTCCCCCATAAAGTTATTACATTGTTACCAGAGCGGACGCAATAATAAAGGCTAATACGGCTGCCACAATGCCAAACATAAAAACATTGTAAGCAATTCTTAACAACCTGTATTTACGACCTAAAACTACACCCTGGGCATATACGTCTTTTATCAGACTTCCATATAAGAAATCACGATCGTCCATCATTTTAATCATCCCACTTTCGTAGTCCGGCAAACTCATTCGATAGAAATTACCGAAGAAAAGCAGGTTTACGCGTTTTTCCTTAATGTCTTCGGGGGTAAATACGCCAGTAGGAATTGAAGGTCGGGTTGCAAGTATAGAAAATACCATCGTGACTACGCAAATGATCAGCAAAAGTAGTGTTGGAATAATCAAATGTGGGTTATCTTCCAGTTTACGCAAGAGCACACTTAAGATAACTGAAAGGATAATTGAATTGGTAGATATCATTATATGAGCCTTATTATCGGCCATATCGCTTAAACGCTGATGGTTTGTAGAGGTGATCCTGAACATAGTTTCAATACCACGTCCTGGTTTATCACTTTTGTTCTTTTTATCTCCTTTTGTTTCTTTTTCTTTAGAATCTTCCATTTTAGAAACTCCCGTTATATCCACGTGTTGTTCTTTTATGAGTTTATTTTCCAGTTCTGCAAGATTTTCTGCCTTTTTAGCATTAAGCAGCTGCTGACAAAATTCTGTATGATAATGATGCGCTTTAAATAAAGCAATTGTTTTAATTCTCCAGTCAGTCTTATCAATTTTATGCTTAACAAATGCTTCAGCCTCTTTACGCATTAATCTATTGCGCTCCTTAAACCTGTCGCTTCCCAGATGAAAAAGATCAGCGTCACAAACAATCTGCTGTAATAGTCCCACCGGATTTTGAGGCATTTTAGTGGCCATAATGCAACCTTTTACCTGCTCGATTACTTCTGGAGAAACATCTTTATCGGATAAAAAATCATTAGCCAAACCTGCACCTCTGGTTTCATGCTGGGTACAATCAAAGAAATATCCCATATCATGAAACCAACTTGCGGCAACAACAATAAAGAAATCCTGGTCGGATAACTGGTAATGGTTAGCAATTCTAACTACGTTTTCAACAACCTGCTCCGTGTGATGTAAATTATGATAAATAAAACGTTCGTCTTCGTGAGACTGAAATAAGCTTGCAACATGCGCTCTAAGCAGATCTAATAATTCCCGGTATTGCATTTTTCAGTAATTAGTGGGTACTTTATTAATTGTATAAATATGGTGTAAGTATATCTAATCTGCAAATTTTAGTTTAGCCTTCATCAGAAAAACATTATAGGGTTTCCACATAGACATCAGAAAATAAAATTCATCACTATTCTCATTTGCAGGATGCATAAATGCACCATACAATCCCGGATATTCTGTTGCTTTTACTAATGTTTTCTCGGAGCTCCAGGGCCCTGTAATGTTTTCGGCATCTCTCAATACAATTTCGGCTTTCTTTTCATTTAAATAGGTGATTATCCATCGCTTAAACTTTTTATTATATGCCAGCGAAAGTTCTCCCAAAGGTGCTTCAATTAACGCATCAGCACTCTTCTCATCATTTTTAACCCAGCCTTTTGTGTTGCTCCAGTATTCGTAAGCGGCCTGCTTTAAAATATCGCTTTCCTTAAAACGGGCATGATGAGCTGACCCCCAACGACCGGGAACAGTCCCTACCATATATACAAAACCGTCCTTTTTAGCATAAGTGACCTGCGCAAAATTACTTAAAGCACCAAATCGTACCTCAGCACATTTAACCCAATTCTGCCCATTATCTGCAGATTTGTACATACCAGAATAATTTGTTGTCCAACTCCCGGGCCCACCCCATTTCCTTACGTCCATATAATGAACATAATCTGCACCGGCAGCATGTATCGCCGCAGTTGGAATGGTTGTATGACTGCCTGTGCCGTCAATAATGTGCGGACTTGGAACAATCTGATGGGCTACCATATTATCAAAAGTAAGTCCATCTGCAAGGTTTTTATCGCTCGAGAGTCCCAATACGTTCGATCGCCAGTTACCGGCTTTCCCTGGTCCGCCCTCGTTTACTGCTTTAAAATCGTCGCCATAAGTATCACCAAAAAAGAAACCTACTTTTCCATTCCCCATTTTCCAGGCTATACCTAAATCTGTACCTCCTACATCGTAAAGCTCATTTGTTTTATTCGGATTTGGTAAGGTTTCTCCCGAAATTGATTTGCCGGTTACGCGAGCCACACGCTCCAAATTAAATGGAATAATATCTCTTTTTGCTGCTATAAACGCGTAAAATGAACCTGAAAGCAAAATTCCAGACAGTATAAGTATTCCGTTTCTGATGTATTTATTTTTTAACATATATCTTTAACCTAATAATCCCAATAAATCTTTTTTTGTCAGTGTCTTAAATATCGACTCTTCTGTTTTTATCAAATCTGTAGCCAAATCTTTCTTGCTATCCTGCATCTTCATGATCTTCTCTTCAATTGTATCAGGACAAATTAACCTTACCGCCACAACATTTTTTTGTTGTCCGATGCGATAACTCCTATCTATCGCCTGATTTTCAACTGCCGGGTTCCACCAAGGATCGATCAGATAAACATAATCGGCCTGAGTTAGGTTTAAACCCGTTCCCCCTGCTTTTAAACTAATTAGAAAAACACGAATATCTGGGTTGTCCTGAAATGATCCAACCACGGCAGATCTGTTTCGGGTTTGACCTGTTAAATATTCAAAACCAATATTTCTATCGATAAGCTCTTGCTTTACCAGATCAAGCATAGTTACAAACTGAGAAAACACAAGGATCTTATGATGAGGAGACTTATTTTCTATCTGTTCAATTAATACATCAAGTTTAGAAGAGGTATTTTCATGCTTACCTTCTTTTAGAATCGCCAGTGAATTGCATATCTGTCTTAGTTTGGTAATTCCCTGTAAAACATGCATGCTACTCTTGGCAAGTTCATCTTCTGATTTACCTATCAGGTAGTCTCTAATTTCTTCCTTATTGGCTTACTACATATACAAGCCAAAAGCAAACTGGGCTT
>NZ_CAMLHF010000191.1 GCF_946479715.1 uncultured Pedobacter sp.
GAGCGGATTCGAACCGCTGTAGGAGGTTTTGCAGACCTCTGCCTAGCCACTCGGCCACTCGACCCTACTGAAATTCAGGCTGCAAAAATAGTAAATAATACTTATTATGCAATTTATTTCTGCAAATTTCTATTAATATCTGCACAAAGAATTGCTGCTGATATCGCAACGTTCAATGACTCAGCCTCTCCAACCCTTGGTATTGTAACCGGATTGGTAATTAAATTTATGATTTCGGGCGTTATTCCTTGTCCTTCATTGCCCAAAATCACTATTCCTTCATTTCCCCATTTTGTTTCATAAATACTCGTTCCATTAAGAACCGCACCAAAAACGGGTACTTTAACATCTTTTAAAAATCCAGAAAGCGCTTCGTAATAAACGTTTACCCTGCTCAAAGATCCCATTGTAGCCTGTACTGTTTTCGGATTATAAATTTCAACCGTGTTGTTAGAACATATAATCTGCTTAAATCCAAACCAATCGGCCGTGCGAATGATTGTGCCAAGATTACCTGGATCCTGAACTCCATCAAGCACCAGAGAAAATGACCCTTTTAGACTACTAATGTCCAAACTACGACTTTTAGGAATGTGCACAAGAGCCAGTACACCTTGCGGAGTTTGTAAAGTACTAATCTTATCCAGTTCGGCGTTGTTTATTTCAAATAACTTTATATTTGCAGGCAAATTGAGCAGTAAAGACTGATATTGAGCCAGATAATAAATGCTATGTATTTGGTACGAAGATTGAATAAACTCTACAATAGATTTTATACCTTCAATAATAAATATCCCATTTTCTTTACGGTACTTTTTTTGATGTAACGATTTTATAAACCCTATCTGAGATTTTGAAAGCATACTATAATAATAAAAGGAATGTCCATTTTCATGCAATATTACTATTTATTCTTGTTTTTGTTACGGGATGCTCCTCAACAAAATATATTGCGGACTACCAATCTATTGTTAAAAATGTAGAAATAGATAGCATAGATAAAGCTTTTGAGGAAGAAGCACTCAACTATATTCAAAAAGATATCAGGCCCACATCAACAATTGGTATCAATGTTATTATTTATAATATGTTCAATACCAAAGATGGCCGTTATAAAACTTCCAATATAAAGCCACTTGGCACGCCTCCTCCAATTCTTGATAGTGCATTGGTCGAAATCTCGCGTAGTCAGATAGAAAAGTTTCTGATGAGCAAGGGATATTTTAAGGCAAAAGTGAAATCAGAGATAAAGGTTAAAAAGAAACGTGCTGATGTTTTTTTTAAGGCAAGTCCTGGTCCTGTTTTTCATGTCAATAAAATAAAGTATGAAATCCCTGACGAACTTGTTAATAAATTTTACATGGAAAGTAGGGCCGCCGAGAATTTTCTGAAAGAGGGAATGAGGTACGATGATGATTCTTTGGCACATGAACGTGATCGGATCTATACGGTGATGAAAGAAAAAGGCTATTTCGATTTCGCAAGGCCATACATAAAATACGAGGTCGATTCGAACTTAAATTCCAGCAAGGCTAATGTTACGCTGATTATAGACAACCCCCAGGACAAGCCCAAACATGAGCAATTCTATATTGGTGAGGCAAACGTAATTATTGCCCCAAATGCAGATGGTTTTCCTGATACACTTACCATGAACGATAAGGTTTTTAGGGGTTTAAGGTATACTGATCTCTCTAAAAAGTTTAGAAGAAATCCTATAGTACGGTATAACTTTCTTCATCAAGGCGAGATTTATAATATTTACAATGAGAATCTTACCTACGATCGTATGTATGAGCTTAACGTTTTTAAAAATGTTAAGATAGATTATAACAGACCAAAGGATAGTGTCAATAAGGTGTTCCCGGTTATCCAGTTGATCCCTCAAAAAATAATGAGTAACAGGGTAGAGGGAGAAGTGCCTTTTAATGCAGGTACCGTTGGCTTCAATTTATCAAATACCTATACGAACAACAACATGTTCCGTGGAGCGGAGCGATTTGAGTTTCAGGTTAAAGGAGGACTGCAATCCAGAATCGGGCAGGGGAATTCTTTATTCAAGGATATTTATCAGCGTGATTTTTCAATTAGTGCTAACCTGACTGTTCCAAGGTTAATGTTGCCGTTTATTACAGCCAGACCGGGAAGAAGAGGTGGTATGCCACATACCATATTCTCTACCAGTTATGTATATGCACAACAAAAAAGCTTTTTTGAGCGCCATGTTTTTCTTACATCGCTGACTTATGAGTTTGTAGAATCGAAATCCAAATATCATTCTGTTACTCCTTTAAATTTTGAGTATAGGTTTGGAGGACTTCTTTTTGATGTGGACGATCCAAATAATCAAGCTGAATTACTTAAGAATTTTTATAATCTTTTATTGTTAGATAGGAGGGATATTACGCTTGGTATTAAATACACATATTCTCTAAATGCCGATAAACTGTTAACAAACGGAAGCTTTATTTATTTTAGAGGAAGCATGGATTTAGCGGGTAATATGTTACAACTGGCAACTAGTATTGCAGGTGATAAACCTATTCTGTCGCAAGATAAGTATGCTACAATATTCGGCCTGCCATTTAATCAATATATGCGACCAGAGGTAGATGTACGCTGGTATAAAAGTTTAGGGGGAGAGAAACAGTTTGTAGCTCGTTTAAACAGCGGAATTGGCTATGCTTATGGTAACTCTAAATCAGTTCCGTTCGAGAAATTATTCTTCGCAGGTGGTTCAAGTGGCATCAGGGCATGGCAGGCGAGAACTCTGGGACCTGCAAATTATGATAGGGGAAAGGAGCTTAATTCTGATACTGCAAGAAGAGCATTATATGGCCTTGATCAGCTTGGAGAGCTACATATTGAGGCAAATTTAGAATACCGGTATAAGCTATTGAATAAGTTCTTTGGGGCCAAATTGAAAGGTGCTGTGTTTTTAGATGCCGGTAACGTATGGAATGTGACCAGAACCGGTACGCCATCTACCTATTTTGATTTCAAAAAACTGGGCAGTCAAATTGCCCTCGGTACAGGTATGGGGTTCAGGTACGACGTACAGTACTTTGTATTCAGGTTTGATGTGGGGCTAAAACTTAAAGACCCGCAGTTTGAAGGTTCCGACCAATGGATGTTTAAACGGTTCTTTACCGGGAACAAGAAGTTTAAAGACGATTATTACCTTACCCATAGTCCGGAAAGGTATCGCTTTGTGCAATACAATTTTGGTATAGGAATGCCTTTTTAAGCACTCTGCTTAAAACATTCGCTTTAAGCCGTCAAATATAGTTTCGAAGAAAGTAGATAGGTTTAAACCGTTGCTGTGATTGAAATAGATGAATATTAAAAGGATAATTACTGCAGCTATAATGAACTTCCTAAATGCGAAAGCCAAAAAGATGATCAGTGCGGGAAATAATACGAGCCACATACTATTGATCACATAAGGAGTTAAGGTGCCTTCCTTTTTATGAACATATAAAAGTTTGCTGTGGGTACCGGTGTCGTTCTGATGTTTTATATACACAAAGGCTGAGCGTTCCAATTGTAATGGCAGCACACCAACACCTCCATTAAATTTAATAGGCTGGGTAAACCCGCTTACACTAAAAGTGTAAGTGCCATTAATCTTTTCTATCGGTATATCTAAAGAATCAGCTGCTATAATGGCAAGCTTACTGTTTTTAAGCAGGCTCTCTTTAACTATAAAATTATTGATGTCTGCATTTTGAGCAAAGCCGGAAACACACATTACCAACAGCAATATCAACAAATATATTCTTCTCATTCTATAGATCGTTTATTGTAAATCAGATACCCCAAATGTAGTAAAACCCCGTTTCTTTTTATCGGGTCATCATATAAATTGTAACTAAAGCTTATAGGGCCAACCGGGGTATGGTATACCAGGCCTGCAGTGGCAGCATATTGCCATTTGGTAAGCGGTTTCATACGGTCTATTCCCTGGAAGCCTACCTTCTCAAATTTCTGATATGGCAAAAATACATATCCCTCAACCCTTAAGTCAAGATTTCTTTTAATGCTGTATACATTTTTAATTCCTCCTGCAAAGTAGCTGGTGGCCCTAAAGTTTTCTAAAAATACAGATCTGCTGTCTTGCAATGGATAAAATGCAGGTGAGGCAAGTATGGTAGAGTAGTAATTAGAAAATAAAGGCTGGTTTGAAATCACCGCTTCGAGTAGGTAGCCTAAAGAATATTTGCGTTTTGCGAAGAAGTAGTTTTCATCGCTAACCTTTAAATTGAACCATTGCCTGTATTTTCTATCTACTTCGGTTTTGCTTGCTGCAAGCTCCGCAGATTCTGTTAAGCCGTCGGTAATGTTGCCGGGTGTGTAACTCTCTCTCCCTGCAAAATAATTTAGACTTAAAAGGAAGTTGCGGCCCTTACTGGCGTATTGCTTACGATTAAAGGTGTACTGTTCAAAAGCAAAGGTAGATCTGGAAGCATTGAACACGGTTTTGTCTAATTTATTGCCTATTTCAAAGGTATTATTCGGACTATACCCATCGTAATTGTTAATAAAGGCAGTATTCAGGGTTACCTTGGTATTCCGGTTTAGCGGAAAACCAATCTTCAAGTCTATTTTTCTATCTGTCTGTTCAATATATGTAGGGTGTGGATTTTCAATAAAAATGGAACTGGTTTTATAATAATCAAAGTGATTATAGGTCATTTCCATAGCAAGGAATAATGGTAATCGGGAAGGATAATCGATCCTTCCATTTACTTGTATAGATTCATAAAACCGCCCTGAATACAAATTAGTGCCAAATGTATACGATTTCTGGTTTAGGTAGTTGTACTGCATTCCAAGAAATACATTACTGATTGGTCGGCTTGATATGTTCCCTCCAAAATCAATTTTAAAGCTTTTTTGTGGTTTGGCCACAATTTCAAAATTATAGCTGTCGGAAACCGGGTTGTAGGTGATCTTGGGGTAAATGGTTTCAAAGGTTTCATCTGCTACGAGCTTGTAATAGCCTTGTTTAATATCATCAAGATCAAAGGTGTTCTGATCTCTTTTGAAAAGACGCTCGATGTATTTTTTTTGCTGAGCATTTACTCCGGATACGGTTACACCACTAAAAAGCAGATTAGGTTTTTTATTGTTGAACCGAGTTCTTTTAATCATCAGATCTCCGGTTGTTATCCGTCTGCTTATCTTTTTCTTGATCTGGTCCATATCGGCTATTGTTGCATCATAACCTTGTTTTATCAGTTCCTCTACCGGGTTGAAATTGGTTGAAGTATACCCCCTTAGGTTTGGCTGGATATAAATGCCATTTGGGCCAATAAGCGTAGAGTCAGATTTAGAAAGAAACATAAAAACCATCAGTCGGTTCATTAACCGCTCATCATTATTTTTAGGGTATTCATTGAAGTTTTTTGAAGATACATTGGAGCCAATAATTACATCTGGATTAAAAGTTTCCTTCATTACATCGGCCGGAAAATTATTATACAAACCGCCATCAAAAACATACTTGTCGTCTAGTTTTATAGGTCGGTAAATCAATGGAACAGTCATGGTTGCTCTAACGGCATCGGCTAAACTGCCTTTTTTTACGGTTATGCTATTTTGCGACAACACATCAGATACCATGCAGCGATAAGGAACAAACAGATTGTCGAAATTATCTTTTGAAATAGCAGATGCCTGAGCAAAAAGCTCTAAAAGGGCGAAGTTTAAGGGGATGTCATTTACCAGATTAGATCTGAAATTGAACCTTAAATTAGAGTCGACAGAGAGCTTTGCTGTAATTATTGATGGGTTAATATTTTTCTTCTGAAAGAAGAAACTATAATCGCTCTTGTATCTTCCGCTTACCCAATCCTGAAAATTGCTGCTTAAGGCTATTTTTTCCATTTCCGATGGCGAATAACCGACTGCATACATGGCACCAACAATGCCACCCATAGAAGTTCCGGTAATGTAGTCAATAGGGATATTGTTTTCTTCCAGTGCTTTTAATATGCCTATGTGGGCAAGTCCCTTAGCTCCACCGCCACTCAATACCAAGCCTACCTTTTGCGCATTTACATTTAATGCGGTTATAAATAGAAAAATGAAGAGTAATCTTTTTATAAGCATGGCTCATAAAAATAGGAGTTTTATTTCATAATGGCGATCTGAATAATCAGTTTAACGAAAATATGCTGTATGTTAAAATTGTAGCAAAGCCAACCCATAAAATATATGGGATGAACAGTAAACCTGCAGTTTTGTCAATTTTATAGAATACCATTGCGTTTATGATAATGGCCAGCAGCAGGGCAATGATTTCAAAGAGCGCTATTCCAATTTCGTGGGCATAAAAAAACAGGAACGACCACATTACATTTAACACAAGCTGGATGAGGTATATGGCAACTGTACGTGTGAAATATTGAACTTGCTCTCTTTTTAACCAAACCAGGTAGGCCGCAATTCCCATTAAAATAAAAAGGGTAGTCCATACCGGGGCAAATACCCAGTTTGGGGGATTAAAAGAGGGCTTATTTAGGGTTACGTACCATGTTTTAACATATTGAGAAGTAAACCATGCGCCTATAGCACCCATAGCTAAAGGAATAGCAATATTAATAATAAAGGCAAATGGTTTAAATCTCATGTTCTGTTAAAATTGTTTTGCAATGTTACAAGTTAATTTTCTTTAACAACAATCATCCAGCCTTTGTTTTTTGTTACCGGGATCTCATCGGTGGCGGCAAAAGTTTTGGAGGGTTGAAAGTTCTTAATTTCAGGGGCAGTGATTATAGCCTTTGCGGGGTCAATTCCCAACGCTTTCCAGTCAATATTCAGTTTTATCTTTGTATCCTCTTTAGCCCAGCTTGAAAGTGCTATCAGCACGCTTTTATCTTTCTTGTAGATGGTTGCCAATACATCGGGATTGTTGGTTTTAATCGGATTGTTTTCTACCCAATAGCCGATCATTTTAGTGCCCTGCATTCCAAAATCATCCCATGCTTTCCATATTGCACGAGGGTCTGCACCATCGCTCCATGGCATGCGGTTAGTCATTCCGTAAACCATTCCGCGCCATGGGTTACCGCCGTCTTGCAGCATTTCGCCCATTAGTCCGAAAGGTATACCCGAAGATTCTGTTAAAAAGAAATCAGGAGTGCTTTTTTCGTAGTCGAAATACTCACCAAACCATAAGCGGTTTAGATAAGGGAAATGCTCCATATATAGGTTTGCGCTGTTGTTAAAACCATCACTTTTATTGTATTGGTTTGCCGAGTGCAGGTCTATAATGCCAGGATGTCCGTTTTGGGTAAGTACACTTTTTACACGTTTCATTGTAGTTCTGTCGAAAGCTACATCGTCCAGATAAAGCCCGTCTATACCAACATTGTTAACCAGCCAGTTCATGCCTTCAACATAATAGTTATGCCAGCGGCTCATTCCACTGTTCACAACCGCTGCATCTTTTATTTCGGGTACATACCATGCCGCTATGTAATCTTCACCAAGGTGTTCCTGCAGCCAGGAATAGCCACCGCCTTTACCGGGCGAGTAGATTTCGTGACCTAAGCTGCGCAATGGAAATGTCTCGTAAGCACTGTTCGATAATTCGCGAACCGTATTATAAATTTTAACCTTAAGCCCCTTTGAATGTGCCTCATCAATATAGGTTTTCATTTCCTTGTGGGCAATAAAAGGATAATTGATGAATGGATTAATAGGAGTGGCGTGGTGTATGTTTATTAGTGTTGCGCCTGTTGCTTTAATGGTATCCAGGTTGTTGTATTTATGATAAAAGCGGTTGCTCCACTGAAAGTCAGTATTGATTGGGTGGAAAGGGGTAATTAACAATGTGAAGTTGTAATATAATGTATCGCCCTTTTTCATCAGGCGTTCTCCGCTGTAATTATCGGCCAGAATTGCCTGCCCTTTTTTTGCAATCTTAATACCGCCTTTACCTTCGTTGCCCCATGATGTTGGCAGTAATAAAGGCTTCTGTAAATAGAAGTTTGTATTTAAAGGACGAACATAATGATTGTCTCTTAATGAATATTGTAAACCTGCATTTACATCGCCTATCCAGGCACCATCCTGGTTTTTGTTGGCAACATCCCATTTCCAGTTTAAAGAGTCCGGGCGATAACCGCCTTTTTGACCAAGGCCCATCAAATATTTAGCCGCTGTAAGAGTGAAGGGAATGTGCAAGCTGATGTTGCTCAGTTTTATATCACTTAGTGCAATGAATTTAACTGTGTACGATGCAAAACCATCAAACTCAAGTGAGGCATTTACCTCCATGTTTAAACTGTCGGATGTGCTTTTTGAAGTCCACTTTGCAATCCCCGGTTGTTTGTCTGTAAAGGTAATTTCGGAAGTTTTAAATTTAATATCCTTATGGTTTGGTCTTGTTACATGAAAATGAACAGGCTCTGTAAGAATGCTTTTTGGAGTGGCCGATAATTCTGTCATTTCCGGTGTAAAAAATGTTTGTATCTGAGCAGGTAAACCGTCCTGATTTATGGTGAACTTTCTGCCAAGCAGAGAAATGGTTTTGTCGTTTATAACAAGAGGAATGTAAGGGGCAATAACCTCATTTTTCTCTGCCATTGTTGAGTTTAACCATTTAAGCCGGGTCTGCTTTTGCGGTTCATTTATACCCCCATCTGCCAGAACAGTGTTGTTTACCATTAGCGTAATATGGATGGTTGTGCTGGCTGAGCCTTTGGCGCTAACAGTTGCTGTACCTGTATATGTGCCTGCATCAATGTCTAAAGGGATATCAGCAAGTATCCATAATGCCTGAACTTTGTTTTTGGCTACGTTTACAGTTTTATGTAACGGGCTGCCATCCCAGTTAACTCCATCGGTATTTAAACATGAAAAAGCTTTTGCAGAAATGGCTTTACCTGCTTTGTTTTTTAGATCACTAAAAGTAACTTTAACATCGCTTATATCTTTTTTTACCGGATAAATACCAAGCTGGTAGGTATAGTTTTCTCCTTTAGAAACTGTTCCGGAGAAAGAGTTCTTTACTCCTTTTGTGATCCATAACTGAGGCAGATCGTTCTGCATTTTTATTGGGTTAACCCTGTCTTCAGTAACAACAAGGTAGTCTTTTTGCGGATGTTGTTTAATCAGGTTTTTAGTTTCTGCTGCAGTTGCAATTACTTCCATAGGGTAGAAACTGCTCATTGCATTGATGGCCTCTATGCGTACAAGTTTGGCGGGTACAGCATTTGCGGTTGATTTTGACCACTGGTTCTCAGCCGTCGGAGCTTTTCTATACTGAGCATTTGGATAATTTGAACGCCCTTCTACCTGGTATGGCATGTAATAAACATAATAAGTGCCGGCTCCTGAGGTTGGCTCAAAATAGATAGTCCCTTGTTCCCTGCTGATGTTTGCAGCCTTTACATTTGTGATTTTGCTGTTGGTTTTTGCATCAACCACCCAGAGGTCTTTAAGCTCGGGATGGGTGTCTCTTCTTCGCCATTCGATAGTTGCTTTTGCTACATTTCCAGCGGCGCTTACCGTTAGCACAGCTCTATGGTTGCCTAGAGAGTCGGGATTCCAACTGTCGTTTCCGGTACCGTATTTAATTTGTTGAGCGCTAACTCCTGTAATCAGGAATAAGATGAAAATGAGTACTAAAGATGGTTTCATTGTGTGTTTTAGATTTAATGGTAAAAGTAACCATTCTGATAATAGACTGGTAATATTTCAGATTTCCTATGCAAAACGTCTTTTTTTTAAAATAAAAGATGGAAGTTTGTTTTCTTGAATAAATTAAGTTTAAATGAGCGATAAAAAAGGATTTACAACCACCATACTTCATTCAGACCGTCTTTTGAAACCAGAATTCGGTGCATTACATCAACCTGTTCATAACGCAGTAACCTGGGGATACGATGATGTCCAGGGCTTGGTAAATGTTTTTCAGAACAAAACAAAGGGTTATGCTTATTCCCGTCAGGGCAATCCAACAACAACAGCACTTGAGCATAAAGTAACACAAATGGAACAGGGTCTTGCTACTGTTTCTTTTGCTACGGGAATGGCTGCCATTTCTTCAACAATACTGGCTTTAATAAAGGCAGGCGACCATATTATTGCAAGTTCATACCTTTTTGGTAATACCAGAAGTATTATGCAGACATATATGGACATGGGTCTGAGCATCTCTTTTGTTGATGCAACAGATGTTCAGAATATTAAAAATGCCTATCAGGAAAATACCAGAATGGTGTTTGTAGAAACCATTGCAAACCCTGCCACTCAAATATCAGATCTAGGTGCTATTGGCGATTTTTGCGAAGACAAAAAATTGATCTATGTAGTAGATAATACTATGACATCGCCTTACTTGTTCCGTCCGGTTGGAGTAAAGGCTAGTCTTATCATTAACTCTTTAACAAAATATATTGGCGGTCATGGTAATGCATTAGGTGGCAGTGTAACTGACACGGGCCTATTCGATTGGCTTAGCTTTCCTAACATTGCACCAATAATCCGCGAGCAGATCCGTCCCGAAATGCAGGGAATGACGCAAATAAGAAAAAGAGGTTTACGTGATGGTGGTGGCACGCTTGCTCCTGAAGCAGCGCATAGTATTTCTGTGGGTTCTGAAACTATTGCTTTAAGGCTTGAACGTGCTTGCAGTAACGCGGCTACACTTGCAGAATTTCTGGATAAGCATCCTTTAAT
>NZ_CAMLHF010000192.1 GCF_946479715.1 uncultured Pedobacter sp.
CAAAGAGCCTTTTTATCCGATCTTAAGACGTGGAATTGAATTGGGCAGATCGTGGATCCGAAAAGAATATCAGCAAAAACCACTTCCTCTTTTCTTGTTGTGGAAAGGTATTTTAAAATACCTGCTAGATAATCCTCACTACCGCTATATGTTTGGCCCGGTAAGTATCAGCAATAATTTTTCAAAGTTCTCTAAGTCTTTAATTGTAGACTACATTACAAAGAACCACTTCGATTATGAGCTGGCACATTATGTAAAGCCTAAGAATAAATTTAAAGCAGATCTTTCTGCAATTGATAAGGATCTGCTAATTGAAAGCAGCGACTCCTTAAAAGACCTTGACAGCTTAATATCTGACATTGAGAACTCTCACATTAAGATACCGGTATTGCTTAGGCAGTATATGAATCTTAATGCCAAAATCATTTGTTTCAATATTGATCCCAAATTTTCTGATTGTCTTGATGGCTTTTTGGTAGTGGATATGCAAAATATCCCACCTGAGATGCTAGAGAAGATTGGTAAGAATTTTTAAATAAAAAAGCCCTGACATCCATCGGGGCTTTTTTTATCAACTAAACCTAAACGTATATAAATACTAACCAAATATTTATGCCACAAAAGTAGTAGGGCGATGTTAAGTACTTGTTAACTATTGATTACTATATAATTTTTTAAAGCCGAAAACTTAATATGCAACTACTGTTAATTCTATGTATATTTAATGTTACCATAATATTAATTAATCTACAGAGTCATGGGCCGTTTGCTAAAAATATTCGGTACACTAATTTTACTGCTGGCTACGCAATTTGCGTACAGTCAGACTAGCAGCTACAATATTAGTTTTGAGTTTTATAACGACACCTTCAACCTCGAAGTCGATTCCTCTATAATTGTAAATGCGCCAACAGAGCTTTCAGAACAATACATTAAATCGAGCTACAATAAAGTAAATGCAGGCAAGTACTCGTCAATAATAAAAACACTTACTGCCTACAAAACGAAACATCAGCTAAATGATTGGCTTTATTATCAACTGATCAGAAAAACGGCTCAGCAGATTAGCCCTAAAAAAGACAACTACGAACGCTATACTTTTTACAAATGGTTTCTTTTAGGTAAATCGGGATATGATGCCCGACTTACCATTGCAGATAACCGCATCATATTTTATGTTTTTAACGATGAAGATATTTCTGACATACCTTTCATCATGTTCAAAAACAAAAAATACATGTGCTTAAACCATCATGATTATGCATATGCAGATCTGAATAAAGTCCCTCCACATGACATGATTAGCATACCTGAAGCTAAAGAAGCATTTTCTTACAAAGTAACCAGGATGCCGGATTTTAAACCTGAAGATTATTATGAAAAACAAATTCAGTTCAGCTATAAACATAAAACCTATCATTTCAATATTAAGCTAAACCAAGATGTAGAAACTATTTTTGCAAACTATCCGGTAGTTGACTTTGAATCGTATTTTAATATCCCCCTTAGCAAAGAAACTTATGGTTCTTTAATTCCTCTCCTTAAAAAGAATGTAAGTGGGATGAAACAAAAGAAAGGAATTGATTACCTGATGCGTTTTACCAGATACGCGTTCTTATATGAAAATGATGAAGAAAACTTTGGAAAAGAAAAGCGACTCTCTCCAGAAGAGACGCTCTTCTCTAAATATAGCGATTGCGATGACAGGGCAGCTTTGTTTTTTTATCTTGTAAAGGAGATCTATAATATACCAATGATTGCATTGCTGTACCCTACTCACATAACTATGGCAGTTCAATTTGACACACCTGTAGGCGGCGATCCTATAGTTTACAAAGGCAAAACCTATTCCATTTGCGAGCCTACACCTCAGAAAGAGGATCTTGGCATTGGAAAAATTTCTGCCAAACTAAAAAAAATCCCTTACCAGATTGTGTACGCTTATGAGCCGAAACACTAAAGCTTAATTAAAAACAAAATTTGGGTCAAAATACTGTTTTACATGCAAGGTATCCCTCTTTGCTGGCTGTCCGATTGCTTCCAGAATAATCTCAGCCTCTAATAACCACCTTGTTTGGTCTGCTTGCCTATCAGGTCTCAAATGAATACCTTTAACATATCCATCCTCTATTAGCCTAAATGGTGACATTAGACAAGCTGCGCAACTCCTGATTAATTTCACTTTTCCATCTAAAATAGCCTGCTTGTTAAATGAAAAAGATTTTCCTTCCATTGGCGCTTTTATGTAGAGCGTTGTTCTAACACCTGAGGTTTGTATATCTGCCCAGAATAGCCGGTAAGGACCACTTATTAATCCTGAACCAGCTTCATTTAAATCTGCATTTTCAGTAAATAGATATTGGCAATTTGCGTTTTCGGGACAAGGTGTTAGATTTTTCTCATCTATTTCATCCTTAATAATTTTTCCATTGTCCTTAGAACAGGAAATACTGATCAAAATGGTTGTCATTACCATCACCAGTTGAATGGTTATTTTTCTCATAATCTTATTGTTTACAACTATACGTTCAGCCGCTAATTACCGCTACAGAAGTCAGGTTAAGTTTATGTTAACAAAAAAGGTCCTTTTGCAGTGCGAAAGGACCTTCAGTGCCTGAGCTTCTTCAAACACATTTACCACTTGTATTTCAAGATAAATTAATCAAACCAATGGTGAAATACTTCTGAATAACCAAAACTAGAGGGGTTCTCAATGGAAGTTATTTTAAACTGATAGAAATATGGATTCCCTCTCGGAATAGTATTATCAGGCGGTCTTATAAAATGACCATTATTAGGAACTGAGTTAGCTAGTCGTTTGAAAAAATTACCTTTATCATCGTATAAATCTATCGATACATTAGAAGCATTAATTCTATTAACAAGCCAATCAACAATAAGTTCACCATTTCCAGAACCGGAGCTATCAGGTCTAAAAATCCAGAAAGCATTAGGGAATGCATTAGGAAGATCTGATTGCCAAAGCATAGGATGATCATTAACAAAGCAAAACAAACCGCTTTTTCCGTACTTAGTCCCAAAAACTTCTTTTATTCTTATATAGTACTTGGAATTATATCCATACCCTGCCATTAAAGCGGAAAAAATATTAAGTGTAAATCGATTATTATTGTTAGTATTATCGATTTGCACTGCGGAAAAATCAAAAATAATACTGCCATTATTAGGAACATTAGTCTTCTCAACAATTAAATTAGAGGAAGCATCATAAAGAGCAATATTTACTAAGCTTGAAGTTAGTTTTGAATTATTCCATTTGAATTCTAAATCTTCATTTGGAAGCTTAACTCCTATTTCAAATTGATTAGGAGAAGGATATGAAACAAGATCAGCAACAAGAACAGGGGGGTCATTATAATATATCCCTATAGAATTATTTGACATGTATTCTGTTAACATCTTTTGTTGATCACGATTATAATATGTAAATTTTATTATCAATACACCTTTTGTAATGTTAGCTGGCAATTTTGCGTCTAATGTCAAATTTGAAAAACCAGAAGGATGACCAAAACTGTCTTTATAATCAGCCTCAATAACTGCTCTGGGCGTAGATATTTCTTGATATAAGGGATCAGTACAGCTATTACAAACCGCGTACATAAGTGTAATTGTACATGAACCATCCTCATTACCTCCAGTAGACAACAACAGCCTACTTAAAGACACTTGGAACTTAAATGGAGTAGCTACATTCGGGTTTGTAACATTCAACTTCTCAGAAACTAAGTAAGAAGGTAAAACCTTAAAGCCCGACAGCTTAACATCTGCCTTAACTACTAAAAAATTGGTGAGTATCAACAATAACACCAAATAAATCTTTTTATTTATTACGAAATCTTTCATCCTATTCACCATATTTTGATTGGTATACATTTGCATCAGCATAAATTGTTTCTATTGATTCTCTACTATATTTTTGATCTCTGATTAAAAATTCGTCATTAATCTTATTGTAAATAATCTCGTCTTTTCCAACCCCCAAGGATATTGACAAAAACTTAACTAGTTTTTCATTTCTTACGGCAGTATCAGTTTTTATCGTTTTAGTTTGCTCCTTATCATTTTTAACTGTTTCTTCTTTTGTACAAGCCGAGATTATCAATGAAAATGCTAGCAGTAATGCCGATAGCTTAATCAAGCTATTTTTTGGAATATTTTTTTTTCTCATAGTTTATTTTTTTTGCCTTGAAGATCCTCTGCTAGTATTACTCAAGCGTTAAGAAAATATTATCATACATCGAAATTATTTATCTAAAAAACAAAAAGGAGGATATCGATGATATCCTCCTTTTTGTTTTTTAGATAACCCAAGTACGTGGATTCTGTGATCAACTACGAACTCGTTTTATTTCATAAATGAAAATTTATTTTACAGCACCAGGAGTTGTGTAAGGTAATACCTGAGGGTCAAAGTTAGCCCAACCTGCGGTCCAATCAGTAGTACCAAATGCGCCTTTATAAGCTACTTTCTCAAAGAAAGCGTCAGCAACCTTAGCATTAGTAAATATTGCCCCTGTTGCAGCAACAGAACCAGTAGCTAAAGTAAAATCTGGTCTGCCAACACTAGCAGCGGCAGCAATATCAGATGAATATTTGTATGGTGATGCTAGCAATACATTAGCCCAGCTACCTGCAACAAAAGAATTAGTTGCTCTTAAAGTAGCTTCAATAGCTGCTTTATTTCCCTTAATATCCTGACCTGTTATACCATATATTAAGTTATTTTCGAACGATAAACGACCTGCTGTGTAATTTGTAGTAGTTGCTCCTGCAGTAGCTACTTTAGTATCATCGATATAGATACCATCAGGGAATCCAGTAAAGATTGAATTAAAGGTGCTGATAGCTGAATTTCTTCTGATCTGAGCAGCATGCTGAAAGAAACCATTGATTTTAGTGCTCGCTGATGCTAACGGACCAACTATAGTAACGTTAGAGAAGATAGCAGACGTTTGTGGAACGATATCTAACCCATCAGGATCATTATCTGATTCAAAACCATTAGAACCTGATTGGTCAGCTACCAAAGGAAAACGTTGTGCCAATGCAAATTGAATTTTTCCACTGAATCCATTGTCAGTATCAAAATCATCATCCCATGTACCAGTTGCGATAATGTGCTTCGCATTTACAGAACCACCAAACCACTCAAATGCATCGTCACCAGAACGATAAACCTGAACATAATCAATTGTCGTTCCAGAACCAACAGCACCGAAGGTGATACCATTTATCTCATTATCTACTGAAAAAGGAATACCTGCATACTCAACACGTACATACTTAAGTGTACCAGAGTTATCAGCATCATCGGTACCTCCAAATTGGATGTATTTAGCCTCATCTCCTCCAGCTGTAGGAGTTAAACCACCTTCTATTCTATTGTTAACACCTTTATTGTGTTTTGCTTTTCCAAGAAGGATCAATCCACCCCAGTCACCTTCACGACGAGCACCTGCTGCAACACCTGAAGTAAATACAATTGGTTTATCTACAGTACCTATAGCACTGATTTTAGAACCTCTTGTAATAACTAGAGTTGCTTTTGTAGCTTTATCACCTTTAATGATAGTACCTGGTTCAATGGTTAATGTTGCACCATCAGTTACATATACATATCCTTTTAAGTTATATATTTTATCTGCAGTCCAGGTAGTATTGGTTTTAATATCACCAGATACTTGCACAGAACCTTCTGGATTAATTATCTCAGGATCATCATCATTATTATTTTTAGAACAAGATACAGCCAGTAAACTGAAGGCTAAACCAAGAAGAACAAAATATTTTTTCATGTTTTTCGTATTTTTATTTTTTTGTAAAGGAATTAAATTAGATTAAACTCAAAGTCAACTGTATATTAAATTACTGTTATGTATATCTGATTAGAATGAGTAAGAAACTGACATTGAAACATTTGTTCCTGTCTTGAATCTTGATAAGATCTCATCTTTGGTGGTTTTACCTGTTTCTGAATTGGTAACCACATTATTTGGACTAAACTTTTTATCATTGTTGTAATCAAAGTAGAAAACAGCCTGATTGTTTAACAAGTCGTTCACATTAAGCTTAATCTGTGCTTTCTTTTTATAGAAACTATAGCTGGTCTGGAAATCAATTACATTTCTTGGAGCTTCCCAAACATCACCAAAACGCTGACCCCCTGCATTTACTACTCTTCTACCGATTCTATTATAAAGCAAACTGAAATTAAGGTTATTGTCTAAAGCACCATACTGCAAGCCTGCATTAACAGAGTATGGAGATTGGCCTACCATCGGACGTTCTTTCGTTAAATATTGCTGATCAGTTGGATTAATAACCTTCGATTTAACTATAGTTCCGTTAGCATAAAACATAAGATTCTTAAATGCTGATTCTTCATCAATAAAAGCTAGTGAATGTCTCAACTCAATCTCAATTCCATAGTTATTAATTTTTGGGGTATTAAAATAAGAGAATGCAGGTGTTGAATTCTGATCATAAATGCTTGGCTCAATTGCATTGTTAAAATGTTTATAGAACGCAGATATTGAAAGAATTTGACCAGCTGCAGGATAAACTTCATATCTTAAATCTGCATTATCAATTAAAGTTCTTTTTAGATCAGGGTTTCCTGAAACGTTTCCTAAAAGCTCGTAATCATAATAATCAAATGGAGCCAGTTCTCTAAACTCAGGACGTGCTAATGTTCTGTAATAAGATGCACGTAAATTTGCCTTTTCTGTCAGTGCATAGGTTAAGTTAACAGATGGTAAAAAGTCAGTATAATCCTGTTTGACCTTTATAGGGGAACCATCAACCCCTCTGGAATTCAGATTCAGATTGAATTTTTCTGCTCTAACACCGTATACAGCTCTCAATTTATCCGTAATTGGCTGATCAAGCATCAGGTATGCAAAACTGGTTAGTGAATTGGCATCATATTTATCCGAATTACCGGTAATCTCACTTAATTCGTAAACACCTGAATTGATCAAAGAATTGGAATACAGTTTTTCAATAGGTAAGGCCTGAATTTCCTGATCTGCATTTTTTAATGTAATCCCTAACAAACGGGCACCAAAATCCCGCTCACGATAATTAGCACCTAGACCTCCTTTTAGTGTCGCGTTTTTATCAAACAACTTTATGCTATACTGATCATTAACAGCACCACCGTAAAGCTTCTCATTCAAATCTGAGAAGAATCTGTTATTCTCTTTGGTGATTGCGGTATTTGCAGCCAGGAATGGTTTGCTAGGGTCGTCTCTAAATCCAACATTTCTTAGGTAGCCAATTTTTCTTTGATCTGGTTGATTATTGGTAATGTCTGCAAACGATAGGTTCCAGCTCAGTTTATTCTTTTCAGTCAATTGATGATCCCCATCCAATGATGTTTTAAAGATCCCTTTCTGCACCATATCAAATGCATAATATTTTAAGTCACTTGATCTACCATCATCTGTTCCCGTACGATATGTAAACTTATCATCCAGTATCCTATTATATAAATTTTTAAAACTGATTTTATTTTTACCCTGCACATAAGCAAAGTTTGCCATTGCACCAATATTTGAAGAGAAGGTGTTTACCCTATCAGAATAATGGTAAGTATAATAATCACGCTGTACTTCAGGTCTGGTTGATTCAGAGTTGCGATAAGTCAACGAAACAATTGCTCCAAATTTTCCGCCATTTTTAAAATCTTTAACTCTACCCAGACTCAACTGATGGTTTTGAGAAAGAGGAGCATTATGCTCTCCTATTTTCCAAACTTTTGGCAATTGATTAATCGCTTTAATTGTTGCAGCTTCATTTCCCCTTAACGCTTCAGTAGCATTGGTATTTTTAGGGAAACTCTTAGATACAGGTAATTGTCTGAAACCACCATCAAAACCAAAATAATTTTCAGTATACCTTGGTCCATAAAAGAACTCCTTAAATGTCGACTGGGTATTATATCCCGATCCTAAGCTTACTTCGAAAAAATTATTATCAGGAACATCTTTAGTAATAATTTTAATTGATCCGCCAGCAAAGTCCGCTGCTAAATCAGGGGTAGCCGTTTTATTAACTACAATATTATCTATCAGACCCGATGGCACAATATCAAAAGAGAATGCTTTTTTATTGGGTTCGGTACTTGGTAAGCTTGAGTTATCCAGACTTGCATTATTGTATCTATCTGCAAGACCACGCACTATAACAAACTTATTATCCTGAATTGTTGTTCCACTTACCCTTTTTAGTACATCTCCAGTACTACGGTCAGGGCTCTTTTTGATCATGTCTGATGAAATACCATCAGATATTACAGCGCTGTTTTTCTGTCTTGCATAAAGTGCATTTACACTTTCCTTTTTAAAACTCCCCTGAATAACTACTTCATTCAGGTTTTGTCCACCTGCCTCATCAAGGATAATATCAAATATTGTATTTTTTCCAGAAGTTACTTCAACATCACTGATCTCTTTTCCGTTGTAACCAACATATTGAAATATTAAAGTGTATTTTCCAGTAGCCAATCCTGTTAATGAATATTTACCATCAACATCTGTAGCCATACCTTTGGGGGTATTTTTTATCTTAACCGTAACACCAATAAGTGTTTCACCGGTTTTCTTATCAGATACCTTTCCTGAAATTTTGCCCGTTTGTGCAAATACTGCTGTGCCGATAATTACAAATAAGGCCGTAATTATTGCCTTTTTAAGATTTAGTTGTGATTTCAATTTGCCGTATATTAATTTCCAGCAAAGCTATTACCACAATGTTAGGTATATGTTAGGTGTAAATTACCATTCGTTTACCAGAGTGTTAACCCTGTGTTAAGTGCCATTAGGCTCAGTACCTTAGCCCTACTTTTTTGCAAATAAAGTGCAATAACCAAATCGGTCCGATTAATAGAAACTTAACATCATCTAAAAACGAAGGCTTCTTTCCTTCAATTTTATGGCCTATAAACTGTCCTATCCACGCAATTACAAAAATCACCAAACACACCAGCCATAATGCCGGTCCGCCACTGACTTCCCATTTCTCTAGCTGAACAATGACCATACTCATTCCAAAAATGAGTAACAGCATTAGATACGATAGTACAGGAGAAAGTTTTAGATAGTAATAAACAGAAAAGGCGATTAAGAACGAAGCCCAGTTCAGGTATCCATTGTACCTACCCAAAAAACCGATATGCGGAAAAGGAATAGCCCAAACCAAACCTAATAAACTAAATACAATTAGAGGAACACAAATCCAGTGAATAATTTCATTTGAAGGGTTTTGATGGCTTTCCGCATATTTATCAAAAAGGACATCTACCTCACTTCTTTGCTCCGTTTTCATATCGTTATAAGTTTACTGAGTAAAAATAAAAAAAGCGACAGAATAAACCGTCGCTTTTATAAAATATTAATAGCCTGCAGTAATAATTGCAGAATAATTGCAGGTTTACTTATGCTATTTCGCAAAAGAAACCGACCTGGTTTCTCTGATTACAGTTACTTTAATCTGACCTGGGTAAGTCATCTCGGTTTGAATGCGGTTCGAAATATCAGCGGCCAATAATTCTGCCTGCTGATCAGTTACCCTTTCACTTTCAACCACAACCCTAAGCTCTCTACCAGCCTGTATCGCAAATGTTTTCTCCACACCTGGATAAGAAAGCGCAAGCTCTTCTAATTCTTTTAATCGTTTAATATAACTTTCAACCACCTCGCGTCTTGCACCTGGGCGCGCGCCTGATATGGCATCACAAGCCTGTACAATAGGAGATATCATAGAAGTCATTTCTATCTCGTCGTGGTGAGCTCCAATGGCATTACAAATTTCAGGATGTTCCTTATACTTCTCAGCCAGTTGCATACCTAAAATAGCGTGAGGCAATTCCGGATTATCATCAGGCACCTTACCTATATCATGTAATAGACCCGCACGTTTTGCCATTTTTGCGTTTAATCCAAGCTCTGCTGCCATGGTAGCACAGAAATTAGCCACCTCGCGCGAGTGATGTAATAAATTCTGTCCGTAAGATGAACGATAACGCATACGACCAACCATTCTGATCAATTCAGGATGTAAGCCGTGGATACCCAAATCAATTACAGTACGTTCTCCTATCTCTACAATTTCATCTTCAATCTGCTTCTTGGTTTTAGCAACAACCTCTTCAATACGGGCAGGGTGAATCCTACCATCAGTTACCAAACGGTGTAAAGCTAAGCGAGCAATCTCCCTTCTTACCGGATCAAATCCTGATAAGATGATTGCTTCTGGAGTATCATCTACAATAATTTCAATACCGGTAGCCGCTTCTAAAGCACGGATATTACGACCTTCTCGCCCAATAACACGACCTTTAATCTCGTCACTTTCGATATGAAAAACTGAAACTGTATTCTCAATAGCGGCCTCAACTGCTGTACGCTGTATGGTCTGTATAACTACTTTCTTAGCTTCCTTTGTTGCAGTAAGCTTAGCTTCATCAACAATGTCCTTAACCTGGATCATCGCTTGTGTGCGTGCCTCTTGTTTCATTGTTTCAACCAACTGGCTTTTTGCCTCGTCAGCGCTTAACCCTGCAATAGTTTCTAATTGCTTTACATGCTGGTTTTTCAGCAATTCAACTTCTTCCTGTTTCTTTAATGCAATTTCGGTTTGCTTC
>NZ_CAMLHF010000193.1 GCF_946479715.1 uncultured Pedobacter sp.
CGCAGACATATCTTTGGATCTTTCCCTTACAGAAACATCGTGAAACTGGAAACAGCTTAGGCTAAAACTTATATCGAATTTAAAGAGAGATCGCTAACCTGAGCATATAAGTGCTAATGGTGTAGCGATTTTTGCTTTTTAAACGTTTTATATATATAACTTAAAGCATGGATATGAAAGTGTATTTTTTGGCAATAATTACTTTTATTACGGTAGGCTTTTATGCCTGCGAAAAGCAAAAGTCTGATCCAAATATTGAGCAAAAGCTAATTGGGAAATGGGATCTTAAACTTTCAAGTGGCGGTTTTGCCGGTCAAACTAAACCCGTCGAAGACGGTAAAAGCTCAGTTTTAGTATTTAAATCTAAAGATACTTATCAGCGGATTGAAAATGGAAAGCTGGTTAAAGAAGGAAAATACGTGCTTTCAAAAGCAAAAAGCATTTATTCCGGACAGCTTGAAACAGCAATATCATTTAACGAAGTTGATACCATTTCTAAAGAGCAAAGGAAATATATATTGGGCTTAAGAAGTGATTCTTTACTGATCAGCGATAATTATTATGATGGTTATAGTATGCTTTATCTGAGGGTAAAATAATTCAATTTACTTTTATATCTTAGTTCCATACTATGGAACAATTCGATATACCCGGTTATAAAATGGAGGAAATGACTATTGATGCTGCTAAAGCGCAAGTCACTTCCATTGTTTATTTTATTCCCTTTGTTATTTTATTTGGGCCACTTTATTATTTTTTGTGGAGTGATGGAACACTTGACATATTTAAAAATTTATTTCCAAAGGAGATGAATGGTTTGATGACAAGCGCAATCATGATTTTGGTATTACTTATAGGAATTGTACTCCACGAATTAATTCATGGGATAACATGGTGCCTGTTTGCAAAGGAAGGATTTAAGTCGATTAAATTCGGGGTAATCTGGAAAGCAGTTACGCCATATTGCCACTGCAAAGAGCCTTTAAAAGTAAAACACTATATAATAGGTACTATTATGCCTGCCTTATTGTTGGGGATACTCCCTACAATTTTGGCTTTAATTACCGGAAATATTCAGCTTTTTGCATTTGGTATGTTCTTTACCATGGCTGCCGGAGGTGATTTTATGATTATAAATATGATTAGAAAGTTGGATATGGAAACGTTAGTCCAAGATCATCCATCTAAGATCGGATGTATTGTTTATAAAACCATATAGTCCCAAATTTTGTATAGTATTTAATAAACCATCAATTTAAATTATAGTCATGAAAAAATCAGCACTTTATTTAGCACTTATAGCTTTGCCTTTGGCATTTAGCTGCAATCAGGGAGGAGATAAAAGCTCGGAACTGAAAGATAGTACAATGATTGATACCGCAGATGCTCCGGTCAGTAATGAATGTTTCATTGCTGTTGATGGTGTAGATACTGCACATTTAAATGTAATAACTTCTAAATTGGGAAAAGTTACCGGTGGTTTGGTTATAAAATATCATGAAAAAGCAACTAATGACGGTTTAATAGACGGAAAGTTTAGAGGGGATACCTTATTTGTTGATTATACCTTTAAAATAGGCGAAAATAAAACCATTTATAAAAACCCACTTGCACTTTTGAAAAAAGATGGCAAGCTGGTGCTGGGTGTTGGTCAGATTGAAACATCTTTAGGAAGATCATATTTTGTAAAGGGGAAACCGATTAACTTTGAAAGAGGCAGGTTTACTTTTGCGCCTACAGAATGTAAGTAGGATATAAACGAAAGCGCCCGAATCATGATCATGATTCGGGCGCTTTCGTTAAATTGCTCTTATAATTGAATTATAAAGTACGGATTTTGATGTTTCTCCACTGGCTAGAGCCTGGGTGTTCTTGTAAAGCGATTTTGCCTTTTGCAACTTTAGCAAAGTCTGCGAAGTCTTTGTTCTTAAACTTGCTGTTAGCAATCATAGCTTTCCACTCTTCGCTTCCTATCTGACCTTCAAATGTTTTGATGCCATTTAACCAGAAAGTAAGGTGTCCTTTGTCCTGGATTAGTCTAACTTTATTCCATTCGCCAACTGGTACTGGTTTAGAAACAGTTGAATCGCCAGACATGTCATACAGACAACCTGCAAGGTGGTTTTGTTTTTTGTTATCGCTTGCATCGATGTTATCTAATACCTGCATTTCAGGGCCGGTAAGATAAGTAGCGCCGTATTTAGGGTCTTCCTGGATATCAAATATGATTCCGCTGTTTCCGCCTTTAGAGATTTTCCATTCCAGGTTCAACTCATAGTTTTCATATATCCCATCAGTAACAAGATCGCCTCCACCGGTAGGTTGGGTAGGATCAAAAACTATTGCCCCATCCTTTACCTGCCATTTTGCGCCCACTTCTTTTTTAAGATAAGTATGCCAGCCTTTTGTAGTTGTACCGTCAAATAATAATTTCCAGCCTGCTTTTTTTTCTTCTTTTGAGAGCGTATTAGGTGTTTGAGCCATTGCACTGGTAAAGAAGAGTGCAGAGGCTGCTAAAACGATTAATTTTCTTTTCATGAGTTTTTCTTTTGAGTACGCTAATATAAGAATTAGCTTAAATAATCGAGTCTGTACTTTAAATTTATCAAAGTCTTTACATTTTGTGATGAATGCCGTTGTATAATTAAAAACACTGGACGAGCTAATCTGTTGTAGTTGTTGTAACGTATATGTTTCAATAATTACCCCATGAAACTAGTCTGTCTGATCGTAGTTTTTTATTTAACAGGTATTGAAACTGTAATTCCGCAAACTGTAAATTCAGCGGCAAGGGATTCGTTGATTACACGCAGATATTTGCGTAATAGGGAATATAGCGATATTTATAAGGAAAATGGCGATTTGTCGTACATCTCGCCAAGAGGCGAACTTGCCGGACCGGTAAAGTATATTATTAATGGCAGGGTTACCAAAACATACATGATACTTGCAATACCTGAATCACCTGTGGCTTTTGCTATAGTGCCCGATTTTACGGTTAAAGTAATTGACGAGAAATCTTCTGGTGTAAGAACTCCGAGTTTAAAACTGGGAGGAACTTTATATTTCAGGCTTAGTAAGTCTGTCAGTAATTATAAATATGCAACTCTAAAATTCACTCATCATTCAAACGGGCAAGATGGCGAGGCCTTAAATGAAAATGGTACAATAAACACCCACGATGGTAATTTTAGCACCAATTATCTTACCGTTGGATATAATTCAGGCAGAAAAACCAGGGCGTTGAATGCTGTTTCCTATTCATTAAATCATTATGGCGGTTTTGAGTGGCATAAATGGTTTCATTATGAAAAGGCACTTAGAAATGATTATGGCTTTACAAGAGTTATCTATGATTTTTCACTTCGCAGATATGTTAGACAGAAAGAGAACTGGCGCGCTGAGGTTGGATTGAATTATGCCGTAAATGCAATGCAGAATTATGATGCTTTTTCAATAAAGAAACGCCTTAATACTGAGGCCTCATTTAATTACAGCTTTCCTTTTATGAATAATGTGTTTTTAATGGCTGCTATGGGGTATTATGGCGAGGATCCGTATAACATCTATTACCGAAATAAGTATAGTTATTTCCGTTTGGGTGTATCTTCGGGGCTGTAAGTGCCGTAGCTGAGTGTCTTATTTTATGAAGTTATTGTAAAGGCAATTGATACTTTCTATTAATATGCTATTGAAGCCATTGGTATAAGAAGTATTGGAGCCATTTGTGATGACCACGACCCCAAATTTTTCTTTTGGTTGGAAAAACATTGCGCTGTAAAGGCCATAAGCAGAACCGGTATGTCCGGTCATGTGTTTTCCGGGAATCAGATTTTCGACATTAGTCATTGCCAGTCCATAGCCCTCTTCCTCAGAAATTTTTGTTTGCATTACTTTAGCACTCTTTTTAGAGATGATTTTTACGCCCTTATAATTGCCCTGATTCATGTGCATAGTCATGTATTTTGCAAGATCAGTAGCTGATATTTTCATTCCTCCGGTAGGAGAGAATGCGGGAGTGCTGTATCCCATAACATAGTTTTTTATCTCCTCTGTGCGTGGTGCATAGGCTGAAGGGTCTGCCGCAAAAGTTTTTGCAACGGAATCATATTCATATAAGGTTGTAAACAAGCTTTTGTCTAGTGAGTCTACACAGTAACCCCCATATAGTTTTAAAGGATCTAATATATGATGTTTTACATACTGATCAAATCGTTCTCCTGATAGCTTTTCTATTACCGCACCCACCATATTGAAATTCAGATTGCAGTATCTATATCCTTTTCCAGGTTCATAATCATTGTAGCATTTTGCCCAGTTGGAACCTTTTTCGGGGTTGATAACATCAAGATTAAAATAGCCTTGACTATCGTTTATACTAGAGGTGTGGGAGAGTACCATTTTTAGGGTGATAACGGTTTCAGGATATTTCGGGTTCCTTACCTTGAAACCTACGAGTTTGCTGAAATCATCATTTAAAGACAGCTTTCCAGCTTCTGCAAGCTGCATAATAGAGGTGGCAGAGAAGGATTTTGAAATTGAGGCTATTCTGAAGATGTCTTTATCGGTAAGTGGTGTGCTGGTTTCAGTGTTTTTAAGGCCAAATGAATGTGTGTAAATGATATCACCATTTTTTACTACAGCAACTGAGAGCCCTATGGCCTCCTGTTTTTTCATGATGTCTTTTAGCTCGGCCTCTGCCTTAGCAGCTTGACCGAAGCTGTACTTACTGGCACAGATGATTAAAATTGCTGTAAGAAAATGTTTTAAGCACGTTGGTTTTCTCATAGTCTGGGAGTCAATTTTTGAAAACAAGGTAGAGATAATTCTGATTAATTTCTAAATTGCCGGCATGATCGATTATAAGATAGAAGCAGCAAAGGCGGCCCTGCCTTTTATTAAAATAGGCCAGATTGTAGGTTTGGGTGCAGGAACAACGGTGGCTCACCTGGTGGATATGGTGAAACAGGATGAGGATTTGGTTGCAGGTGTTACTTTTACTTCGTCTTCTTTTAAAACCACTGCTTATTTGCAGCAATGCGGATTAAAGGTGCAATCACCAGCGTTACTTAAAAAAATAGATGTTTATTTTGATGGCTGCGATCAGTTTGATGAAGGGTTGAATGCTTTAAAAAGTGGAGGTGGTATTCATACTACTGAAAAAATATTGGCATCCACGGCTGCGGATTTCATATTGATAGGAGATGAGGGGAAATTTGTAGCGAAACTGGATGCTACTTATCCTTTGGTGTTGGAGATATTACCCCAGGCTTTGCAAATGGTACTGGGAAGATTGTCGTTTGAATTTCCCGGAGCAGCCATAAAGCTACGTATGAGTACGCAAAAGGACGGTGCAGTTATTTCGGATAATGGAAATTTGCTGGCTGATGTTCACTTTGCAGAATTACCGGAACTAGAAAAACTTAACGTTCAGATTAAAATGATTCCTGGCGTTGTGGAGCATTCTTTGTTTTATGGAATAGCTACAAAAGCAATAATAGCAGGGAAAAATGGGATTAAGGTAATTACGCCGAGTGTGGCTCAACGTGTATAATCACATCTTTAATACTTAGATCTGAGGCCAGAAGCTCATCTTTAACCTGATGGGCTACCTGGTGGGCAGTAAATACATCAATGGTCCCATCTACTTCTATATGCATATCTACATAGTACTGTAGACCCATTTTTCTTACATAGCATTTTTCTACTTCTTTTACTTCGATGTGCTGAGCAGCTATCTCGATAATTTCTGCTATGAATTCTGGTGATGGGGCGGCATCCATAATTTCTGAAAATGCCGGACGGATGATCTTTATTGCATTATAAATAATGAATACGCAAGCCATTAATGCTGCCCAGTCGTCTGCTCCTTCATAGCCTTTACCTAATACAAGAGCAATTACAATTCCGATAAATGCTGCAATAGAGGTGATTGCATCGCTCCGGTGATGATAAGCATCTGCTTTTACGGCCTGACTGTTCAATCGTTTTCCGATTTTGAGTACATAGCGGAATAAAAGTTCTTTAGAGAGGATTACTACCAGCAATACGATTAAGGTATAGCTTTTAGGCAATCCGTGAGGTGTTCTGATATAATATATAGAATGATACCCAATCCAGGCTGCAGCAGCAATTAGAAAAAGCCCTATTAATACAGCAGCGATGGGCTCAGCCTTACCATGTCCGTATGGATGTCCCTGATCGGCAGGGCGCTGAGCATATATAAGTGCCAGCCATAATAACCCTGAACTAACCACATCGGCACCAGACTCGGTAGCGTCTGCAATAAGCGCATAGGAATGGCCAAGATATCCTGAAAGACCCTTTACAAATATTAAAGCTATACTGATAATAATACCTAGCTGAGTAGTTCGTATGGCTTCTTTAGATGAGTTTTTTGATGATAATTCCATTGCAATAATAATGTAACGCTAAAACTAATGCTGATGTTTTAACAGGGGCGCAAAAATAGCTTTTTGAATGCACGTCTGTTGTATATTTTTGAATAAATTATCATCAAGAGTAGTTTAAGCATTTAATACTGCTAAAGGTGGAGTATTTAATACTTTTCTGCTGCTCAATACACCTGTGAGTACTACCAGAAAGCAGATTAGGATAAACAGCAATAGGATTGGTAACAGGGAGGGCGTAAAGCTGGTGTCGAAGCTAAATACAGCCAGCAGCCAACTGCCCCCAAGAGCAAGAATTATTCCTGCGCCGGCAGAAAATGCTCCTAGAAATAAGTATTCTATGGCCGTAATTACAAGGATCTGTTTTCGACTGGCTCCTAAGGTTCTGAGCAGTACGCTTTCTCTTAATCGCTGGCCCCTGCTTGTCAGCACTGCAGAAATGAGTACTATCCAGCCGGTTGCCATGCTAAAAGCAGCCATAAACTGTATTACGAAACTTATTTTTGATAATAACTCATCTAAGGTCTTTAGTATAAGTCCCAGATCTATTACAGATACATTAGGGAATTTCCTTACCACAGTGCTTTGGAAGTTAGCCGAAACGTCATTCGAGGTAATTCGTGTCATCAAAACATGAAACTGCGGAGCATCCTCTAATACACCTGTAGGGAAAACAACCCTGAAGTTGGTTTGCATTCTTGCCCAGTTCACTTCTCTTAAACTTCCTACAACGGTAGGTATTAACAATCCCTGAACGTTAAAAACGATACTGTCGCCAACGCCCACATGGATGTTCCTGGCATAACCTTCTTCTAATGAAACATAGACCTTTTCTTTCGGTTTTGCTTTGCCTTGCCACACACCTTCAGTTACTTTTTCTGCCGAGGTGAGCGTGTCCTGGAAAGTTACCCTAAGCTCTCCCTGAAAAGCACGTTTGGAATCACCTGCAGTATCCTGAAGTGCTGTTTTCCCGTTGATTTTTTCAATTCTAACGGTTACAACTGGCACCTGGTTCATTACCGGTAATTTATAATCTCTGGTTAATGTGGCAATTGCTTCCTTTTGCTCATTTTGAATGTCGAACAGAATCATATTTGCCTGATTGGCGGCAGAGGATATGGTTACCCTTTTTATTAAAATGCCCTGTACAAAAAACAGTGTACAGATGAATGCTGCGGACAGGCCTATAGATACTGTAAGCATAAGGGTTTGGTTATTTGGCCGGTAGAGATTAGCAAACCCCTGCCTCCATAAATAACTTGAAGAAGCTGGTATGAGCCTTTTTACTGCCCACATTAAGAGCCTGGATAAGCCAAACAGTAAGAGGAACGAAATTAAGATACTTCCGGTAAATACAGCTGCCTGCATCCAACTACTCATTTGAAATCTGGTAAATGCCAGTACAAAAAGCAAGATGAGTAGATACACGATCCATTTTAAGGGATCTCTGGGATCGTTTGATTTTTCAAACGAATGTCTGATGGCGTTTAATGGAGAGATAATGCGTACCGAAAGGAGTGACGGCAGGGTAAATAAAACTGAAATGACTAAGCCCAGCAGTACTCCTTGTCCGATGGCAAGCCATGAAATTTGGAGGGTAAGTTCTACGGGGATGAAATCTTTTAATACTATCGGTAATGCGAACTGTATAATTGTGCCCAATGCAGCACCTAAAACAGCACCAATAAATCCTATAAAAACAATTTGGATGAGGTAAATTAAAAAAGCCTCCCAAGCCTTTAGGCCAAGGCAGCGAAGGGTAGCTATAGAGTTAAGTTTCTCGCCAATATATACGTGGATCGCGCTTCCAACACCTATACAACCTAGTAACAGCGCAATAAAGCCTGAAAGTTCAAGGAATCTGCTTACGTCTCTGAATGATTTTCCGGTGCTTTCCTTTTTAGATTCTACAGTTTCTGTGTCGAGGTTTTCTTTATCAAGCAAACGCTGGATTTTTTTTACCTGACCGGCTACGGCAGATGGTTTATTGTACCTGTAGTAATACTTGTATTGGATTCTGCTGCCTATTTTAGTTAATCCGGTTTGTTCAAGATACTTTAGAGGGATATAAACTACGGGTGCTACGGTAGCTGAGATTCCGGTTTGTCCGGGAGCCTTATCCAATATCCCGGCTATTAAGAAGTTAACTGAACCAATTTTAATAGAATCTCCGGGTTTGGCATTGAACTGCAGCATCACTGTTTTATCAACCAATGCCCTACGCTCTTCCTGAAAGGTTCTTGCTGCATTTACAGGGGTAGTTTCTATAGTTCCGTAAAATGGGTAATTGCCTTCAAGTGCGCGCACCTGTACCAATCTGCTGCCTTCATTTTTAAGGAAATAGATCATTGAAGCGAAGCTTCTTTCCGAAGCTTTTTCATTTCCCAGCGTATCTAGCACTGCTTGTGCTTTTGCGCTTACGGGCTTGCGTGCCTGTATCACAAGGTCTGCCCCCGTTAGCATTTTGGCCTGATTGTCAATATCGCGTTGCATGTTATCCCTGAACGAATACACGGCTACTAAAGCTGCAATTCCCAGGATAATAGAGGATACGAAAAGAAATAGTCGGGATTTATTGCGACGGGCATCACGCCAGGCCATTTTAAAAAGCCAGCCAATGTTTACGGATCTTTTAAGTGCGGAATTATCTTGTTGCATTTGGATCGTCTGAAATGATTACGCCACCTTTTATTTTTATTATCCTGTTTGTACGCATAGCCAGTTCCAGATCGTGTGTAACTATGATCAGCGTAGTTCCGGCATCCCTGTTCAGTTCAAACATTAGCTTTTCTATTTTTTCGCTGGTTTCGGCATCCAGATTACCTGTAGGTTCATCAGCAAAGAGTATAGCAGGTTTATTGGAAAATGCTCTTGCCAGCGAAACACGTTGCTGTTCGCCACCAGAAAGCTGTACCGGATAATGATGCGAGCGCTCTGCAAGACCTACTTTATCTAATAGATCCATAGCATGTGCACGAATGTCTTTCTCGCCACGCAATTCCATTGGTACCATCACGTTTTCAAGCGCGGTAAGGGTTGGCATCAGCTGAAAGTTTTGGAATATAAAGCCTATGTAGCGGTTGCGTACCGCTGCCCGCTGATCTTCTGTGAGCTCATCTAGTTTTATGCCGTTTAGCTTAACGGAGCCGGTAGTAGATCTGTCGAGCCCTGCGCAAAGTCCCAGAAGTGTAGTTTTACCACTGCCGGATGGACCTGTAATTGCAAGTGTAGAACCTCCTTCTACAGAGAAATTGACGTTGTTTAGGACAGTAAGTTCTTTTCCGGCACTTTTATATATTTTACTTACATTTTCAATGTGGAGTATGTTTTCTGAAGGCATATTATTAATAAATAGGTATTTTTACAGTTAAATATACGAGCCCTGACAAGTAATGGCTAATTTTAGATTTATATTACATAGATATGTTACGTTTTAAAGCTTCAGCCCTGATCATACTATTGTCAATTGTATTGGCATCATGTGGAAATAATCAAAATAAAGAAACATTACAGGAGAAACCTACAGAGGCGGCACCTGTTGCTACCGAAGTTCCGGTTAAAGAGAAGAATATTTTATTCTTCGGTACAAGTTTGACAGCAGGATACGGGTTGGAGCAGGGCGAGGCTTATCCGGAACTTTTACAGAAAAAGCTGGATTCACTTAAGCTTCCTTATAAAGCAATAAACGGTGGACTAAGCGGAGAAACCTCTGCCGCCGGGAAAAACAGGATAGACTGGCTGTTAAAACAACCTATAGCTGTTTTTGTGCTTGAACTGGGTGCCAATGATGGCTTGCGGGGAATAGCGGTTAATGAAACTACTGCAAATTTGCAGGTTATAATAGATAAGGTTAAAAAGAAATACCCTCAGGCTAAAATGATTTTAACCGGAATGGAAGTGCCGCCTAACATGGGGGCTAAGTACGCTTCTGATTTTAGGAATATGTTTAAAGCGCTTGCAGCTAAAAATGAAATGGTTTTTCTGCCTTTTTTGCTGG
>NZ_CAMLHF010000194.1 GCF_946479715.1 uncultured Pedobacter sp.
AAAGGTACCTGTTTGTGGGTTTGGTGTGAAGGATGTGTGTAGAATGTGTGAAGAAATATCAAAAAAAAAGCTGGCCATATGGCCAGCTTTCGGACGATTATTAAGGGTATACTACTTACAACGAGTGCAAGTATGTATTATTTTAATACTTCTGTTAATCTTTGAGTCTGATGATCAGCAAGGTTTTGCAAAGGTTTTACAGCAAGCATTTTCATCATCATATTCAGATCTGCAGAGATAATATGTTTCGCAACAGTTCCACCGTTACCATTATCAGCCACTGTCCATTTTAATTCAACATCAAAAGGAGGTTTTTCTGTAGGTATAGCTGTTATTTCCTTGTTTTCTACGCGCTCAGATATCTTAATTGCTAGTTTAGCCATGTTTTGAATAGTAAAGCTAGCATCATCTGTTGTAGAAGACCAGTTGTAAATGTTCTCTGGCATTAATTGCTGATGATTGTTCATGTCAGCCAAAAATGTATATACCTTTTCAACCGGTAGGTTTAACTCTACGGAGCTTTCAATAACTGTCATTATGATTTTAAGTTAATTGTTCTAATTCTTTTCCCCAGTCGGCCGGGTTTCTACGCCATTTAGTAAGCAAATCAACATCATTTTGTGCAATGAAGCTGTGCTCAGCAGCATATTCTATTAGTGTATTATAGTTAGAAAGGGTTGAGAAACGACATTTTGCCTCTTTGAAGTTTTCTTCAGCCTGATCAAAACCATAGGTAAAGATTGCAACTAATCCTGCAACTGAAAGGCCTGCATTTCTTAAAGCATCAACAGCCTGAAGACTGCTTTTTCCGGTTGAAATTAAATCTTCTATAACAACAACGCGTTGTCCTTCAACTATTTCTCCTTCAATTAAACTTCCTGTTCCATGCTCTTTTGCTTTCGATCTAACATAAGCGAAAGGTAAACCAAGCTCTTGAGCAACCAATGCACCTTGAGGTATACCAGCAGTGGCAACACCAGCTATTAAATCTACAGAACCATATTCTTCCTGTATTAATTGCGTAAGCTTTTGTCTGATATAAGTTCTAACAGAAGGATGGGAAAGTGTGATCCTATTGTCACAATAAATAGGAGATTTCCAACCTGACGCCCAGGTAAACGGGTTGTTAGGTTGTAATTTTATTGCTTTTATTTGTAATAAAAATTCAGCTACTTTTAATTCAATATCACTTTTATTATACATGTCTCAAAATTACGGAATTTCTGGCGTTTTGCCTGTAAGCGTAATAAACTTTTTATTTATCGCTTATTAGAAAAATGCTGAAAACTCTTGTTTAATTCAATCTAGAACTGGCAAATATCCGTAATAAAAATCAATGCTGAAAGTCTTTTCTGTGATCGCCTGTGAATCAGTAGTATCTGAGATTTATTTTTTGTTTTTTCTATAAATATAAGAGCAGTATGTTATAATTCTGTATTTTTAAACCTCGATTTTATTACGGTAACAACCGGATTAAAAACAACGCTTTAATGGTATTGCTGCAGAGAACTAAATGATAACGAAAACGACTACCTTCTGATGAAGAATTACAGAATTTATATTAACGATAATACTTTGTTTATTGCTGACTTGATGCCTAAACAGATAAAGAAAGTTCAACAGCTTGATAAGCAGGATTTTGATTTTGAACTCTTCTATAAGAATTTAGAAAAGGTATCTGGAAAAGACTATATCCTACTTGATCCGGATCCTAAACAGCTGTTCCAAAAGATAAAGAAAAGCTGTGAGCTTATAAAAGCTGCCGGTGGTTTAGTGAAAAATGCGAAAGGCAATTATCTGTTTATTTTTAGAAATAAGAAATGGGATTTGCCTAAAGGAAAGGTAGAAAAAGATGAGAAAATGAAGGAAGCAGCGCTTCGTGAGGTTGAAGAGGAGTGTGGAGTAAAGATTTTTACCAATGATGAAAAGCTATGCAAAACTTATCATGTTTATACCCTTGGGAGTAAATTGGTGCTTAAGAAAACCAATTGGTACAGCATGTCAGTAAAGGGAGAGCCTAAACTAATCCCTCAAAAAGAAGAAGGAATAACCAAGGCGAGCTGGCTAAGCAAACTGGAACTTAATCAGGTATTAAAGAATACCTACCCTTCAATTGTTCAGGTAATGGAAGTCGGGGGCCTTTTAGAAAATAATATTGTAGTAAAACCAGTTTTACATGCTATAAAAAAGGTATAGCCTCTTTCGGTAAAAACTTACTTACATCACCGTTGTTGCGCAGAATATCGCGCACAATGGTTGAACTTATGGCTGAATATTCTGGTTTGCTCAGGATAATTATGGTTTCTACTTCGGGCATCATCGTCTGATTGATCTGCGCAATTGCTTTCTCGTATTCAAAATCAGAAACCGAACGTACCCCTCTAACCATGTATTGAGCATTGATCAGTCTGCAGAAGTCAACTGTAAGTCCTTCGTATAGTTCTACTTCTACTTTTGGCTCCTGTTCAAAAACCTTTCTTACAATTTCTTCGCGTTTATCGGCCGAAAGAAATCCTTGTTTGGAACTGTTTAAGCCAATACCCACTACAATTTTATCAAATAAAGGTAAAGCGCGCTTTAAAATATCTACGTGAGCTATGGTAATCGGGTCAAAGGAGCCAGGAAATAATGCAATCTTCATGGTTAAATATACTAATTGGAGGGCTTTTCAAAAAAACTAAATGAAGAGTTGCCATATCTTCTGGTTTCGGTATAACCGGGCTGATTGTTTAATTTTAATAGCGATGGGTGTTCTACTATAAGCAAACCATTATCTGTTAACAGGTTGTTTTTCATTACCAGCTCCGGAATTAATGGAATGGTGGACAAATCATAAGGTGGATCAGCAAAAATGATCTGATAGGATTTGGTGTGACTTTGCAGAAACTTAAATACATCGGCTTTTTGCACATCAATTTCATTTAACTGATACTTTTCGATAACAGATTTTACCCAGTAAATGCAGCCAGAGTGTTTATCAACCGCTGTAACCTGTTTAATGCCTCTCGATGCAAATTCAAAGCTGATGTTTCCTGTTCCACAAAATAAGTCAAGAACGGTACAACTATCAAAGTCGTAAGTGTTATAAAGGATATTGAAAAGGGCCTCTTTGGCCATATCTGTTGTTGGCCTTACCGGCAAGCTTTCGGGTGCATTAAAGCGAATGCCCTTTAATTTTCCACCAATTATCCGCATTGATCAAGGGCTAATAGACTGCTGTAATAATGAGCAGGCATGTCATCTAAAATTTTGTTGTCAACTTCATTGCCGATTGTCGGGATGAAATTGATGGTTTTGAAATACTTTTCAATGCATTTGTATTGACTATCCCCATCGTTAATGATTCCACTAAGGTAGATGTCAGTTTTTGAGGTGTCTATATTAAGTTGATTGATAATGAAAAGCAGGTAGTAGTTAAATTCCTCAGCGTTTTCGATTTGAAAATAGTTTTGGAATATCAGTTTACCACCATCGGTATATATTACATTAAATGAACCAACAGTAAAATCAAGTATCAGGCTAAGCTTTTCATTGTCTTTGGAAAGCGCTAAAACAGGTGCTGCATGATCAAATAGTCTGCAGTTTGATAGCGAAACATTTAAGGTTTCTTCTATAAACTTATTTAGTGTAAAGATAGATGTGAAACCAAAATTGGCAAAAGGTTGGGTGTAAAGATTATTAGATTGGTCTTCTGCAAAGAATTTTGCGTAGTCGTTTAAATTCTGCTCATTGAACAGGTCGTTGGGTATGGCTATTGAATTTTCGGTATGTACCGAAGCCTTAATTTCTTTAAATGGCAAACTTAAATAGCTGTCTGTTCTTAGTTTTTCGGAAAGCGCCTTGCTCACATTCTGACATTCCTGCTGATCGTAAACTGCCTTTAACTGATTGTTGCTCTTGTCTATAATGGCATACGAAAAACTATCGGCAGTAATTTTTATTAACAGGTTGCAGTTTGCTGCTGTATTCGGGTCAAACTCCGGATCAACTAATAATATGCTATTTTTGCTGTTCATATGAACAAAATTAATCCTTTTTTCTATAACATCACCATTGCATATTTGTTAAATGGATAAAGCGACCTTAATAGCCCAGTCTTATCAATTTACTCCTACTGCAGAACAGTTTATTTTTTGCAGTGAAATGGCCTCATTTTTATCGCGTCAACTAGATGGCCAGTGTTTTATACTAAGGGGGTACGCGGGTACAGGTAAAACCACCTCGGTAGCCGCGCTGGTAAAGGCTTTACCCAAGTTTACTTTGCGTGCTGTTTTGTTGGCTCCGACTGGAAGAGCTGCAAAGGTTATGAGCAACTATACTGGTAGAAAAGCATTAACCATCCATAAAAAGATCTATAGAAAAAAAACTGCAGTATCTACGGATATGTCATTCCAGCTGGCCCCAAACCTGGCAGAGCATACTTTATTTATCATTGATGAGGCGTCTATGATTGCCGACGAATGGAATACACAAACGGGTTCATCGTTTTTAAAAGACCTGATGGAGTTTGTGTATAACGGAAAAAATTGTGCAGTTGTTTTTGTGGGTGATACTGCCCAGTTGCCACCGGTTGGGAGTCTGGATAGTCCTGCATTAAATAAAGAATACATGGCTTCAAATTTTGGGATGCGGGTAACGGCTGTGGAATTAAAAGAGGTTGTGCGCCAGGAAAAGAAATCGGGGATATTGGCCAACGCTACTATGCTTAGAAAACTGATTAATGATGATAGTGAAACAGAAAAAGTTGAACTGCCAAAGTTCATTACTAAAAACTATAAAGATATTTTTAGAATGACGGGTGTAAAACTGGTTGAAGGATTGGAGTACGCATACAATAAGTTCGGAATAGAGCATTCACTGGTAGTCTGCAGATCTAACAAATCTGCGAATGTTTATAATCAGCAGATCAGGGCCAGACTATTGTACCGTGAAGAAGAGCTGACTGGGGGGGATCAGATCATGGTAGTTCGGAATAACTATTTCTGGTTGCCGGAAAATGAGTCGACTGCTTTTATTGCAAACGGAGACATGGCCAGGATACGCAGGGTAAGGGGTATTGAAGAGCGCTATGGTTTTCGGTTTTGTGAAGTTCAGCTGGAATTTCTTGATTTCCCGGAAGCAGGTGAGGTTACCTGCAAAGTTATATTGGATACGCTGACTGCAGAAACACCAAACCTTTCTTATGAACAAAGCAATAAGCTTTTTGAAGGTCTTAATCTGGATTATGATCATATAAGCAACAAAAGAGACCGTTTAAACAAAATTAAAGAAGATCCATATTATAATGCACTACAAATTAAATTCGCTTATGCGGTAACCTGCCATAAAGCTCAGGGCGGGCAGTGGGATGCTGTGTTTGTGGATCAGGGTTATTTAACAGAAGAAATGATCGATATGGATTTTTTAAGATGGCTTTATACTGGGGTAACTAGAGCGAAAAAAGAATTATTTTTAGTAAATTTTGCACAAAACCTATTCTCTTCTTCTGCTGAAGAACAATTTTAGATGCTAACCTGAACGTAATGATATGAGATTTGCTTACTCTATTAAACAAAAAATGAAAATTGCAGTGCTGTTATTCTGTATAATGGCTTGTACAATACTGATCAGGTTTCTGGAAGATAAAAGTGTTAAGAGCATGAATGAATCGTTTGTTTCTATGTACAACGACCGCCTTATTCCGGCTACAGATCTATTTTACGTTGCTGAAAATGCATATGCAAAGAAATCGATGATCGAGGATTTTTTGAATACAGCTTATGAGCAATCTTTTAATCCTGCTGTTTTTAAAGCTCAACTTGCTTCGTACAACAAAGCAATAGACTCTCTAATTAAAAAGTATGAGAAAACTTTTTTGGTTAAACAGGAAAAGGAAAAGCTGATTGTTTTAAAAGATGGTCTTGAAAGTACCGGCAAGATTGAAGATCAAATTATGACATTTGCTGATAAAAGAGATATTTCAAGTGCCAGGAAACTTTATTCGCAAGAGGGAAGGGCTTCGTCAAAAGGCACAATTCAAAAATTATCTGAGTTAATGAGAATCCAGACCCAGGTTGGTGAGGAACTAATTAAAGATTCAGCGTTTATGGTTTCGGGTAGCAAACTGTATTCGACTATGCAAGTTGCATTGGCTATTCTTATTGGTATTTTAATAGTTGGAATTGTTTTTACATCGAATGTTGTAAAGATCAATAATGATAAATTTAACCTTAATTAACCATTTATTACAGGCTTTTCCATTACAGATTATTATGTTTGTTTCTGCAAAAAGTAACAACATGACACCAATAGCGGCCATTGAATTTAATAGTGCTTTCTTTTTCAAGTTTTTAAAATTCGGGTTGGTAGGTTTCTCAGGTCTTATTGTTGATTTTGGTATTACTTATCTCTGTAAAGAAAAACTAAAGATCCATAAGTATATATCCAATTCATTGGGTTTTATAGTAGCAACAGGATCAAACTATACCCTTAACCGGTACTGGACTTTTGATAATCATAATCCGGCAAGCATTATTCAGTTTGGGAAGTTCTTTGTGATTTCATTAGTGGGATTGGCGATTAGTAATGTGATTATTTATTTGCTGAACGATAAGTTGAAATGGAATTTTTATGTTGCCAAAGCCTGTGCAATAGTATTGGTTTCACTGTGGAACTTCTTTGCGAACTATCTTTACACATTTACCGGATAAACCCTACTGCTGATGCTGCAAACAAAAAAAAGTTCTGAACAGATATTGTTTATATTTCTGGGAGTATGGACTGTACTTAATATCATTCAGGCAGGTTTTGTAGAGGTTCATGCTGATGAGGCTTATTACTGGGTTTATTCCAGGTTTTTAGACTGGGGGTACTTTGATCATCCGCCAATGGTTGCGCTGTTTATTAAAATAGGCGATGCGCTATTGCCTTCTACCCTTGGATTGAGGATGTTAACGGTTATTACAAGCACGCTCTCTGCTTATTTGCTGTGGCAAATTGTAGGTCGTTATGTCCAAAATATAAAGCTCTTTATTCTGCTGTTTTCAGCAATAGTGCTATTCCATGTTTATGGGTTTATCACTACGCCAGATTCCCCTTTGTTCTTTTTTACAGTACTGTTCTTTTATGTATATCAACGTTACGAAGCTGAGAATAAGATTAAGTGGGCCTTACTATTGGCCCTGGTTATAGCCTGCTTACTTTACAGTAAGTACCATGGGATACTGGTCTTGTTTTTTACCATATTATCTAATCTTAAATTATTAAAAAGGCCATCTTTTTGGCTTATTGTAGTCATATCTATAGTTGCTTATCTGCCGCATATACTGTGGCAGGTTCATAATAATTACCCTTCGTTTTATTACCATGTGATAGATCGTTCTGCGGCTATTTATACGTTCAACTTTACTTCAGAATACTTCCTTGCACAGCTGGCACTTGCCGGCCCGCTTGTCGGTTGGTTTTTATATAAATCGGCAGTGGGTTTGAAATCCTCTGATACCTTTCTTAGGGCAGTTAAATTTAATTTTTACGGGATATTTATATTCTTTTTGTTTAGTACATTAAAGGGAAGAGTTGAGGCACACTGGACATTACCTGCCATGTTATGCCTGTTTATTCTGGCTTATATTGCTATGGCCAGCAAGCCTTTGCCTAAATGGTTTGAGAAACTTGCTATCGTTAATATTGCATTAATTGTTTTGGTGCGGCTGATACTGATCATCCCGATAGATGCTTTAATGAAGGTAAATGTTGTTGCTTATTATTTCGGAACGGAGAAGTGGGCCAAACAAATCCATGAAAAGGCGGGTGATTATCCTGTGATATTTTATAACTCATTTCAAACCCCATCGAGATATAATTATTATAACCGGAGCACAAAGGGCTTTAGCTATGATTCAAGATATTACAGAAAAAACCAGTATGATATATGGCCTTTGGAAGATAGCCTTAGAAACAAGAGGGTTTATTTTGTGATACCGGATAGCCATGGCGATCAGATTGAACAAGATACTATTAACACAAGCAAAGGCGTGTTTTATGGATCGTGGATAGATAAGGTAAGGATGTATCAGAAGGTATCTGTGAATCCGGTTATGGCTCCAGGGGATTGGAAGAGCGGAGAGGTTAAGACTTTGAAATTGAAAATAACCAATCCTTACAATGAGCCTATTTCATTGGGCAATACAGGTGAAACCTGGAAATGTTACCTGGAATACGGTTTTAAAAAGGATGATACGCTAAGTGAGTTTAAACCTGTTGTAATGGATTTGGAGCATGTTCACATTGGAGCTGGTGAATCTGTAGAAATAGAAGGATTGATAAAAGCGCCGGTTGAAGCAGGTAAATATAAGATGATCTTGTCTTTAAGGACAGAGCCTTTTTTAGGAGGCCGGAACAGCAATATGATTGGTGTTGAAGTGAAGTAAAGTATTTTAAAGTAGTCGCCTTTAAAGCGATCGTCATCTCGACGACAGGAGAGATCTCTTGGTTGTGCTTATTCAAGAGATCTCTCCTGTCGTCGAGATGACGATGTATATTATGATAACAACTGTATTATGATACTGATGTGCGAATTACTGTGCGTCGTATATGATTACTTTTTCAAAAAGACTGCGGAATTCATCTAAAAAGGCGGTGTGCAGGTGGTGTACCTGATAAACATCGTGTCCGGCAAGATCTTCAAAGAAGATGCTAAGTGAAAAGGTATAAGTCGTATCAACAACTGCGCGTTCAATAGGTGCAGGTGTGCCGATATGTAGTGTTTTAACAGATTCTATACCTTTAAGGGTTTCCAGGCTTTTTCTGAAAGCAACTTTTTGATCTTCGGTAGTGTCGGCTTTAAGCCAGAATAAAACGTGATGAGCTAGCATATAATATTTTTTTCGGTAAATATAAAAAAGAATCGGAGATAGGTCCTAAGATCTATCCCCGAAATCTAACTAGCGTGCATAATAGAAACGGGATAAGATACTGAAACGCTACAGTGCCTATGAACTAAAATTAATGAGGTTAAATGTGAATTTTAACATATTTTAACAATAAACAGGTGTTTAAGGGCTTGCGAAAGGGTTAAGGTTTGTCTAATTTTCGCAGCGAAAATAAATGGTCTAAATGGAAGAAGTAAATAATACCACTGAGAGCTTGGCGTATGGCACTGATATCCGTGCGCTGAACGAAATGATACAAAAGGAAAGCGCATTTATCGATCTGCTTTTTATGGAGATGGATAAAGTGATTGTTGGCCAAAGATATATGGTAGAGCGCTTAATGATCGGTCTGCTTGCAGACGGGCATATTTTGTTAGAGGGTGTACCCGGACTTGCAAAAACACTTGCAATCAATACCTTATCTAAAACTATTGATGCAGGCTTCAGCAGAATCCAGTTTACGCCGGATCTTTTACCCGCCGATTTGGTAGGTACTATGATCTATAATCAGAAAAAAGAAGAATTTATTGTTAGAAAAGGTCCTTTGTTCTCTAATTTCATCCTTGCCGATGAGATCAACAGGGCACCGGCAAAAGTGCAGAGTGCTTTATTAGAGGCTATGCAGGAGCGCCAGGTGACTATCGGAGACACTACTTTTGAATTACCTAAACCTTTCCTGGTTTTAGCAACCCAGAATCCAATAGAACAAGAAGGAACTTATCCATTGCCAGAGGCACAGGTTGATAGATTTATGCTTAAAGTAGTGATCGGCTATCCTAAAAAGGAAGATGAAAAGCTGATCATGAGAGCAAATATTGCCCCTCAGGGAATGCCGAAACCTAAAGCTATTCTTCATCCTGATGATATTATCAGAGCAAGAAAGGTGGTAAGGGAAGTGTATATGGATGAAAAGATCGAGCAGTATATTATTGATATCGTTTTTGCTACCCGTTACCCGGATCAATATAAACTGGCAGATTATAAAAACCTGATCAGTTTTGGAGCTTCACCAAGGGCAAGCATAAATCTTGCTTTAGCTTCAAAAGCCTATGCTTTTATAAAAAGAAGAGGATATGTGATTCCGGAAGATGTAAGAGCTGTTTGCCATGATGTTTTAAGACATAGAATAGGTTTAACCTATGAGGCTGAGGCGGAAGATATTAATACAGAAACCATCATTACAGGAATATTGAATGCAGTAGAAGTACCATAGCTTATGGATACCAAAGATCTCTTAAAAAAAGTAAGAAAGATTGAAATTAAAACCCGTGGGTTAAGTAATCAGATCTTCTCGGGAGAATATCAATCGGCATTTAAAGGTCGGGGTATGGCCTTTAGTGAAGTCAGGGAATACCAGATGGGTGACGAGATTCGTACCATCGACTGGAATGTTACTGCCCGCTTTAACCACCCTTATGTAAAAGTGTTTGATGAAGAAAGGGAAATGACAGTGATGTTGCTTGTTGATGTTAGCGGATCTAAGAATTT
>NZ_CAMLHF010000195.1 GCF_946479715.1 uncultured Pedobacter sp.
TAACTGTAAGAATGGACATGTAAACAGGTATCATAATATTTGGTGGTGGCCTGATTATGGCGGGCAGTTTACCAACTACCAACAGATATACAATTATGGTGTGAATATGGGTGGCGGTAATAATGGCGTAATACCAGGAGATTACTACTACCAAGATTGGAACGAAGATGGTGAAATCAATGATAAGGATGATCATCCTATTGCTACCAATGATATCCCACTGGTGAATTATGGTATGAGTATAGGCGTAGCCTACAAAGGGTTTGACGTAAATGTACTTTTACAAGGAGCGGCAGGTGTATATGTACAATATGATGAATTATTTGCAGAGCCGCTTGCCTTTGAAAGAAGTTCATTAACACGCTTTCTGGACAGCTGGCATACTATTGATCCCAATGCTAATATTTATGACCCTAATACACAATGGACGCCGGGTTTTTATCCTGCTATGGGGTCTCCAAGGGCAAAAGGAACAAAAGCTGTACAAAATGCAAGTTATTTACGTGTAAAAACGCTTGAGCTTGGATACACCATTCCTGCAGCAGCATTACAGAAAATAGGTGTTAAAAAACTTAGAGTGTATGTAAACAGTTACAATCTGGCAACTTTTACAGGACTGAAAAACTATGACCCTGAACATCAAGGCCCTAAGCCAAATGATAGGGATATCAATCCGGGCGATCCTTTCTCAATAGCCTTGGGGGGATATACGTATCCTATGAACAGAACTTTTAATCTGGGAGCTAACATCACCTTTTAATCTTATTGAAATATGAAAAATATACATAAACTAATTATAGCAATATCTATAAGCGTAGGGGCACTCGTAACCTCTTGCCAAAAGCTAGATATTCCACCTACTAATATTTTCACACCAGATATCATATTTGGCAGTGAGGCCGGCGTAAAATCCTTTTTGGCAACCATTTACAGAGGCCTACCAATTGAAGATTTTAAGTACAGACCCGATCAGGGCTTCAAAACGGGTGGTAACGATTGGGAGAATTTCTTTAACTCAGCCTCAGTTACAGGCGAAGAAGTTGGGCCTTTTGGTGGAATGGATATCGGGGGCGGCTTTGGCTACTGGCCATACGGCGATATCCGGAACGTTAATATTCTGATTGAAGAGTTGCCAAAACATGCAGATAAGCTTGGACAGGCCAATGTAGATGCATTACTGGGCGAGGCGCACTTTTTAAGGGCATACTATTATTTCGGACTAGCCAAACGTTATGGCGGGGTTCCAATTGTAACTACAGTACAAGACCCGGGCGCACCGCTTTCAGAATTACAGGTACACCGTGATAAAGAAGAAGCAACATGGGATTTCATTGGTGCAGAGCTTGATCTTGGTTATCAGATGATGAACGAAACCAATGAGTTAGGTAGAGCCAATAAATACGCTGCTGCTGCATTAAAATCAAGAGCAATGCTTTATGCGGGTACTATAGCCAAATATGGATCTGCAAACTTTGTTGATGGCCAGGCCAGAGCAGAAGGATTTGCAGGCATACCTGCAGACAAAGCCAATGGATATTTCACAAAGGCATACGATGCTGCCAAATTACTGGAAGGACACTATTCACTTTATGAGAAAAACTCAGATAAAGTACAGAACTATGTTGATCTTTTTCTGAAAAGCGAAAGTCCTGAAAACATCTTTGTTAAACAGTATTCGATCATTTCTGGTACAGCACATAGCTGGGACGCTACCATGTCGCCTCGGTACATGACTGCTAATGCACTTACCAGATCATACCCTACCCTTGATTTGGTACAACGCTGGGGCAACTTGCCGGTAACCAACTCAGATGGAACACCGAAACGTTTCAATGATCGTGCAGAATTAATGCAGGGACTTGAACCAAGATTATTGGCCACCGTATATTTCCCGGGAGCAACCTTAAGAGGCCTTACATTTGATATGCAAAGGGGTATTTATCCTTCATTCAATGGCACAGCAGCAGCAGAAGTTGCAAAGCCTGCTAATTCACGCAGCTACATACTTTCAGGAGATACCAAAACTTTATACCAGGGAAGAATGATTATTGGTTTTACAGGACCATGGACCGGTGGTGATGAGCTAACCCGTACAGGTTTTTACGTAAGAAAATACATTGATGCTGCAAAACCAATTTCAACTGTTGACCTAAACAGAAGTGAGCAGCCATGGATTGACCTTCGTTACGCTGAAATACTACTAAACAGAGCCGAAGCAGCTATGGAACTTGGCAACGCCGGCGATGCGCTAACCGTGATCAACATGATCAGGAACAGAGCAGGTGCAACTCCGTACACTTCAATTGATATAGACAAGATCCGCAATGAAAGAGGAATGGAACTCGCTTTTGAAAATCAATACTACTGGGATTTAAAAAGATGGAGGATTGCAGATGTGGTTTTAAACAACGCCAGATTTAAGGGCCTTATGCCTTATTATGTATTTAACGAAAACAAATACATCTTTTTGTCAGAACCTGAATTGTTCCAGCGTAATTACAATTTCGATAAGAAATTCTACTACGAACCAATACCTGGGGGTGAACTTGGTAAAAACCCTAATCTATACCCTAATAATCCTAATTACTAAGAATATAAAATTATAAGATATGAAAAAACTGATTAGTAGAATATTGTTGGGCGCAACTATACTGGCAAGTTCTGCATGTACAAAAATAGACAACTATGATGGTCCTAATGCTTCATTCGAAGGAAACCTTATTTCCTCAGAAGGTGGCAATTTGCTTACCTCGCAAGGCAGCAGCCAAATAAGACTGGAGCAGATCAGCTGGAGTGCTACACCATCTCCGCAGGAAATACCAAGCAAATTCGATGGTACGTTTAAAGATTCAAAACTCTTTAAAGGAACTTACAAAGTAATACCTAAAGGTGGTGCTTTCTGGCCACTTTACGATACCCTTACAGTTGATATTAACAAGGGTACAAAGCACGATTTTACTGTTACCCCATATATTCTTATCAAGAATTTCACTGCAGTGCTGAATGGCAAAACGTTAACATTAAAATATACAATGGAGGCGCCTATTGGCGCGGGTTTACCAACTATTATAGAAACTCAGCCATATGTTAACAATACCAAACTTGTAGGTGCAGGTGCTTCCATCAGAGATTTTTCTGACATCTATAAGAAGGCGATTAATAAAGAATGGGCCGATATGACTGATGCAGATAAGTCTGTTACTATCGACATCCCTGATATGTTGCCAGGCAGAAAGTTCTTTGTAAGAGTAGGAGTTCGCTTGAATGATAGTTTCAAGAGCTCCAATTTCTCTGACATTATAGAAATAGACGTACCGGCTAATTAATTGAACCTAACAAAATATACTGATGAAGAAGTTTAGGATATTGTTTTTCTCTTTTGCAACCATAGCTTGTCTGGCATCGTGCTCTAAAAGCAATGGTGTAAAAGATCCCGATCCGGAAGTAAAGCCACCGGCTACTCAGGATAAAGTGTATGACATGACCGGGGTAGTTTACAAATCTTATACTGGCTTGGTAATGGCTGGTTATCAGGGTTGGTTTGCTGCCGAGGGAGATGGTTCACAGCGCGGCTGGTACCACTACCAAGGCAATGGCGGTTTCTTCCCCGGAAACACCAATGTAGATTTCTGGCCGGATATTACCGAGTATACCAAAAAGTATAAGTCGCCTTTTAAATTTGCAAACGGTTCTGACGCTTACTTATACAGTCCTTACGATGAAGAAAGTGTTGATCTTCATTTCAAATGGATGAAGGATTACGGCATTGACGGTGTGCATATGCAACGCTTTGTAGGTGAGATTAAATCTTCAAATGCATCCGGAAAAAGACACTTCAATAAGGTGTTGGCTAATGCACTAAAAGCGGCTAAGAAATATGGCAGGGCAATTAGTGTAATGTATGACCTGAGCGGCTGCTCAAGTGCCGATGTTGCTTATCTGGAGCAGGACTGGAATGAACTACAAAGCCTTTTTAAACTTTTTGACAGTAAAGAGAACCCCACCTATTTATATCACAACGGCAGACCATTGGTAACTATATGGGGTGTGGGTTTTAATGACAACAGAAAATATACTATTTCTGACGTAACCACGCTGGTAGAAAAACTGAAAGGGCCAGATAATAAGGTAGCTGTTATGCTTGGGGTTCCTTTTTACTGGAGAACACTGGGCGATGATACCGAAAAATCGCCTCTGCTGCATGCATTGATAAAAAAAGCGGATATAGTTATGCCATGGGCTGTAGGTAGATTTAGCTCCGGAAATTACAACGAACGGATAACTTATGATGACATTCAATGGTGCAAGGCTAACAAGGTAGATTATGTACCACTAGTATTTCCAGGCTTTACCTGGGGTAATATGCACAAGGATGCCAGCCTTTATTATCAGATACCACGCCTAAAAGGTGATTTCTTGTGGCAGCAAATTGCCGGTGCAAAAAATGTTGGTGCAAAATCATTATATGTAGCCATGTTCGATGAAATTGACGAGGGCACAGCCATATTTAAGGCGGCCCGGGAAGCCGATACACCGCTGAATGGAGATGCCGGACTAAGATTCGTTGGAATTGAAAACGATCTGGCTTCTGATTACTATTTATGGCTTACAGGAAAGGGCGCAAGTTGGTTTCATGGCGACCCGGGTTTTACCAGGGTTAAACCAGTTAGATAACTAAGAAATTAATGTTAAACTTTTAAAACAAAGGAAATGAGATTAATAAAAAATATGATGGTATGTTCCATCGCCCTGATCGGGCTTACAGTAACCAGCTGTAAAAAGGAAACTTACACTTCAAGAGATACCAGTCATTTGGTACCCTTACCAGAGGAACCGGAAGAACCGGCTGATCCTACGCTAGTGGTATTTGACAATGCTGATGTTAAGGATGGGTGGCAAACTGTTGGTGATCCAGTTATCGAAACATCAGGAGCTAAAGAAGGCAGTGGCTACCTTAAAAACACCATAAAAAGCGGAGATGACTTCATGCAATTTATAAAGCATTTAGCTACTCCATTAGATTCTAAACTTACCACAGCTAATGGCCAGTTCTCTTTCTGGTGGTATATTTCTGATGTATCAGCCATTAAGGAAGATGGACAAATTGAGATCACCAGTGGCGGAGATGCAGATAAGGATGAGTATGGATGGTCTGTAGCTAAATTGTTGCCTACTTTAAAAAATGGCTGGAACCAGGTAAATCTTAATTTAAGAGATGCAGATGTATCTGGTGCGCCAAATCCCGCTGCCCTTAATTTTTTCAGGGTATTTTTCTGGACAAAAACTAAAGATCACTCGGATGTGATTACCGGTGTAGATGGACTGGTACTTAGAGCAGTACCGGCAGCTCCGGCTGTTTCTTTTGAAAATGCGGATAAACCAGATGGCTGGGAAACTGTGGGTGCTCCTGTTATTGAAACAGCTGGCAAAAAAGAAGGCACAGGTTATCTTAAGAACACTATAGCAAACGGTGGAGACTTTATGCAGTTTATCAGAAAATTTGAAACACCGTTTAATTCAACGTTCAACAAAAGCAATGGTCAGTTTAAATTCTGGTGGTATATATCTGATGTTTCCAATATCAAAAAAGATGGTTCTATAGAGCTTACCAGCTCCGGAAAGGCCGATGATCACGAATCTGCCTGGGATGTAGCGCCATTAGTGGATAATTTAAAGAATGGCTGGAATGAAATTACACTTGATTTTGATAAAGCAATTAATACCGCAGACGGTGGCGCAGACTTTACTGCCATTAACTATTTCAGGGTATTCTTTTTTACCACTAGCAAAGATCATCCGGATGTGGCTGTGGGTATAGACGATCTTCGTTTTACAGGGAAATAATCATGATCATGAAAAAAAATAACATTGCCTTTCTGCTGGCCTTATTTGCTTTAACGAGCAGTTGCTCAAAAAAGAGTTCTAAAGAAATCACTTCTCCCGATAAACCGGGGGAAGTGATCGACACAACCCCCTCTCCGGTTGGTGATGTGGTTGGCAAAATCACTGTTGGCTATCAGGGTTGGTTTGCAGCAAAAGGTGATGGCTCTCCAATTGATGCCTGGTGGCATTATACTCAGGATTGGGGGAAGATTCCTTCCCCCACCAACCTGGGGATAAAATCATGGCCGGATGTTAGGGAATACACAGAAACCTTTCAAACTGGTTTTGCTGATCTTGGTAACGGACAGGCCGCAAAGTTATTCTCATCGTTTACAACTCAAACTGTAAACACACAGTTTCTTTGGATGCAGCAAAATGGTATTGATGCAGCCGCGCTGCAGCGCTTTAATCCAAATGGAATTGAAGGCCCTGTACGCGATGCCATTACAGCTAAGGTAAAAACCGCGGCAGAGGCTTATGGACGTAAGTTTTACATCATGTATGATGTAAGCGGGTGGACTAATATGCAATCAGAAATTAAAACCGATTGGACAAATAAAATGTCGGCATATATCACTTCATCAGCCTATGCAAAGCAAAACGGGAAGCCCGTAGTTTGCATATGGGGATTTGGATTTAATGATAACAATCATCCCTGGTCTGCATCTGTTTGCCTGGATGTAATTAACTGGTTTAAAAGCAAAGGATGTTATGTTATTGGTGGTGTGCCTACCCATTGGCGGAAACAGGAGAGTGATTCCAGACCCAATTTCATCAGTGCTTATAAAGCTTTTGATATGCTTTCGCCCTGGATGGTTGGCAGAATTGGCAATGCAAACGAATCTGATGGCTTTTTTATGAATGTAAACAAACCCGATCAGGCTTATTGCAATTCCAATGGAATTGATTATCAGCCTTGCATATTACCAGGTGATTTACAGGAACGCCAGCGTGCGCATGGAGACTTTATGTGGCGCCAGTTCTATAACATGAAAAGAGTGGGTTGCCAGGGAATATACATCTCTATGTTTGATGAGTACAATGAAGGAAACCAGATTGCGAAAACTGCGGAAAATTCGTCCTTTATACCTAAAGGATCATCATTTGTAACACTGGATGAGGACGGTACTGCCTGTTCATCAGATTATTATTTGAGATTAACCGGTGATGGAGGGAAAATGTTTAAAGGGCAAATTGCACTTACAGCTGTGCGTCCAACTAGTCCGATGTGAGTTTTTCTAATGTTTTCCTAAAACTTGTCTCTTAAATAATACACTTTATCCGTTACTTAGAGAATTAAAATTCCTTTACCTTTAATACCATTAAAACAAAAAACAAATGAAAATCACGACTAGAAACAACTCCCTGGCAAAAGCATTAACAATGCTGTCATTAATATTGATCATGTTTAGTGCCGCATCGGCCTCTGCCAAGAAAAACCCAAGAATCCTTGTGTTCTGTAAAACAGCTGGGTTTCATCATGATGCAATTGCAGTAGGAACTACAGCTATTATTAAATTAGGAGCAGAAAATAATTTTGATGTTGATACCACAACCAATTCAGAGAAGTTCACTGCAGATAATTTAAAAAATTACAAGGCAGTAGTGTTTTTTAATACTACCGGTGATGTATTAAATGATACGCAACAAGCTGTTTTTGAGAAATATATTCAAGGCGGGGGTAACTTTGTAGGTGTACATGCCGCTACTGATACTGAGTACGACTGGCCTTGGTATGGTAAACTGGTAGGTGCTTATTTTGTTAGTCACCCAAGTCAGCAAGAGGCTTCTTTAAATGTAACAAACCGCAACCACATTTCTACAAAACACCTTCCGGAAGTTTGGAAAAGAAAAGACGAATGGTATAATTTCAAATGGGTAGCCGACGGCTTAAATGTATTAATTTCTATTGATGAGAAAAGCTATGATGCCGGTAAAGGAAAAATGGGCGATAAACACCCAATGGCATGGTACCATGAATATGATGGTGGTCGCGCTTTCTACACTGAACTAGGTCATACAGATGAATCTTATGCTGATCCACTTTATCTTAAACATCTTTTAGGGGGGATCAAATATGCTTTGGGTGTGAAAAAATAAACACACCCTCAACCCAAAACACACAAAACCAAATACACAATGAAACCAAATAAACAATGGGTATTGGGCATGCTCGGCTTGTCCATGCTCGTTTATACTTGTAAAGTATCTCAAAATACTTTAAAACGAGACGCCAATGGAAAGGTTATCGTAAACACCAACCCCTCTCCTGCTTATCTAACACCGCAGGAGAGTATTAAAACCATCCACCTTCCTAAAGGATACCACCTCGAACTTGTAGCCAGTGAGCCCATGATTCATGAACCTGTAGCAATTGCATGGGACGGGAATGGGCGCATGTATGTTGCAGAAATGAATACCTATATGCAGGATGCTGAAGGTACAGATGAGATGAAACCGGTATGTACCATTAAAAGACTCGAAGACACCAATGGTGATGGAAAAATGGATAAATCGGTAGTTTTTCTTGATAAGTTATTACTTCCAAGAATGATCCTTCCACTTGATGATCGCCTTTTGGTTGCCGAGACTTTTGACAACAGTATTTATAGCTACCGTGATACCAATGGAGATGGCGTAGCAGATGAAAAGAAAATGGTTTTCAAAAATGAGTCAGAAAACAAAAGTAACCTGGAGCATCAGCGAAGCGGTTTAGTATGGAATCTCGACAATAAGATCTATGTAACTGTAGAAAACGTTCGTTACAAATTTGAGGATGGTGTATTAAAATCTGAGAATCAGCATGAAGGTTCTGGCGGTCAGTGGGGTCTTGCGAATGACAACTACGGCCGACTGTTTTTTTCATCAGCAGGTGGCGAAGCTCCTGCAGTAAACTTTCAACAAAATCCCTACTTTGGATATTTAGACCTTGGCGAACAGTACAACGATAAATTTCAGGACGTTTGGCCTATAATTTCTACGCCAGATGTTCAGGGAGGTTTAGGTCGATTACGTCCGGACAGTACGCTAAATCATTTTACAGCTTGTACAGGTCAGTCTGTTTTCAGAGGCAACTCATTACCTGATGATCTGAAAGGAGATTTATTGATCTGTGAACCTGTAGGCAGACTGATCAGAAGAGCCAAGGTTGCGAATACCAATGGTAAAATAACCCTAAAAAATGCGTACGAGAAAGAAGAATTCATTGCTTCTACAGATATGAATTTCCGACCTGTAAACAGTGTAACAGGCCCTGATGGATGTGTGTATATCGTAGACATGTACCGGGGAATTATTCAGGAAGGTAACTGGACAAGAAAGGGAACTTACCTGCGTAACCAGATTGATCAGAAACAATTCGACAAAAATATTGGCCGAGGACGTATCTATAGATTGGTTCACGATGGTATTAAGCGGGATAAGACCGTTCCAAATATGCTAAGCCTTACCAGTGATAAATTGGTTCCGTACCTTTCGCATCCTAACGGATGGTGGCGAGACAACGCCCAGAAACTTATAGTAGTTCGTGGAGATAAATCTGTTGTACCTGCGCTAAAGGAACTGGCTTTAAACTCACCTGTGCAGCTGGCACGTATTCATGCCCTATGGACGATGAACGGTCTGGATGCTTTAGACAGACCTACCCTATTAGCTGCATTGAAAGACAAAGATGCTGAGGTAAGAAAAACTGCATTATGGATTAGTGAAGAGCCAATAAGAAAAGGAGATGAAAGTCTGGTATTGGCAGTTGAACCACTAAAAAATGATCCTAGTGCCGATGTTCGTTTGCAACTTGGATTATCATTAAGGTTTAATAATTCGGATAAAACACAGCAAATCATAGCTGACATTATTAAGGATCATCCTGAAGACATAGTTCTTGCTGAGTCTCAGAAGAAATATCACAGACAAATTGAGGCTAAAGCTACTGCAGAAAAGAATTCTAAATTAATGGCTGCTGCTGATCAGAAATTAATAAGCGATGGCGCAGTAATTTTTAAACAGCTTTGCGTTACCTGTCATGGTGCAGAAGGTAAAGGCGTACTTAATGGTGGTAAAGATATGCCAGCTCCACCATTGGCAGCTAGTAAAGATGTGAATGGCGATCCTGAAAAAATAATACGTATTTTACTTCACGGCTTATCGGGCCCTGTTAATGGAAAAACATACGCCGATGTGATGCCTGCTCTTGGAAGCAATAATGATGAGTACATTGCGTCAGTAATCAGTTATATTCGTAATGATATTGGCAACAAAGCATCTACAGTAAAGGCTGCTGATGTTAAAAAAGTACGTGAGCAAACTGCCGGAAGAACCAAAAACTGGACATGGCAGGAATTGAATACATTGAAGAAATAAGGATAGATTGAAATAAAAAAGGGGCTGATCATAAATCATGATCAGCCCCTTTTTTTGTTCTTTATTCGTCCGTTATTCCAGGTCGTTCGTCATCCCGAGGAACCGAGGGATCAAGAGATCTCTCCTATCGTCGAGATGACGGGCCTAATATATT
>NZ_CAMLHF010000196.1 GCF_946479715.1 uncultured Pedobacter sp.
GCCTTCCCATGGAAACCGGGAGTGGAACCTGCTGATAAAGTAATTGCATTGAATAAATGGATTAAAGCTTATGCTGAAAAAAATGAGTTCATTTATGTAGATTATTTCTCTGCGATGAAAGATGAAAGAAATGGCTTGCCGAAAAGCTTAGCTGAAGATGGTATTCATCCTAATAAAGCTGGTTACGCAATTATGGAGCCGCTTGTTGAGCAAGCTATTGCAAAAGCGCTAAAGCAAAAGAAATAAAGCATTGCTGATGATTCTTTCTGTACTAAAAAGGGTGTATCATGATTATGATACACCCTTTTTAGTCTATTACTTAGCTTACGTGTTAGTTGTAAACAAACTCACCGTTCTCTGAAACAATTGTTACTTGTTTCTGTGCCGAAGCCTCAACGCGACCAATAATTTGGGCATCAATATTAAAGCTTTTAGAGATGGCAATGATATCTTCAGCTATTTCAGCCGGAACATATAATTCCATACGATGGCCCATATTAAATACCTTATACATTTCTTTCCAATCTGTACCAGACTGCTCCTGTATTAAACGGAACAGTGGAGGAATCGGGAATAAATTATCTTTTATAATGTGAACATCGTTATTAACAAAGTGAAGCACTTTAGTTTGAGCGCCACCGCTGCAATGAACGATACCATGAATTTGAGACCTGTGGCTTTCTAATACCTTTTTTATGACAGGAGCATAAGTGCGTGTAGGTGATAATACCAGTTTGCCGGCAGTTACTTCTGTTTGCTCATCAATTTTAACCGGATCGGTTAATTTCTTTCCACCGGAAAATACCAGATCAAAAGGAACAGCAGGATCAAAGCTTTCAGGGTAGCTGTTTGCTACAGATTTATCGAATACATCATGACGGGCAGAAGTAAGTCCGTTAGATCCCATACCACCATTATATTCTGTTTCATAGCTGGCTTGTCCATATGAAGATAGGCCAACGATTACATCACCTGCCTGTATTTTATCATTGCTGATAATTTTTTCGCGCTCAATACGACATGTTACTGTTGAATCAACAATGATTGTGCGTACCAGATCACCTACATCAGCGGTTTCACCGCCTGTTGAGTAAATTGAGATGCCCTGAGACCTAAGCTCGGCTAAAATCTCTTCAGTGCCATTAATAATGGCAGCAATTACTTCACCAGGGATCAGGTTTTTATTACGGCCTATTGTTGATGACAATAAAATATTGTCGGTAGCTCCAACACAGATCAAATCATCAATATTCATAATGATTGCATCCTGAGCAATACCTTTCCAAACAGAAATATCACCGGTTTCTTTCCAGTAAACATAAGCCAACGAAGATTTTGTACCTGCACCATCAGCATGCATTATATTGCAAAAAGTCTCGTCATTACCTAAAATATCAGGGATGATCTTACAGAAAGCCTGCGGAAAAATACCTTTATCTATGTTTTTGATGGCTTGGTGCACATCTTCTTTCGAGGCAGAAACGCCACGCTGGTTGTACCTGTTATCACTCATGTTGTTGCAAAGATAGGGAAACCCCTTAATGTTAAAACTTTAATGTAGAAAAAAAACATACTAACTAATAAAAAAATAACCCCCACTAATTAAAGCAGAGGTTATAAAACTAAAAAATAGTTGGTTATTAGGAGTTTGGTTTATTTTATAAACAATAATTCCCTGAACTTAGGTAGAGGCCATACGCTGTCATCTACAATTTGTTCTAATTTATCTGTATGGTAACGAATAGTATCGAAGTAAGATTTTACTTTCTCATCATAGCTGATCGCTTTCTCACGTGAATCTTCAATTGCATTTACTTTTTTACGTTGCTCAAGCATTGCGTCAATGCTGGTTTTAACGATATTTAAGTGCTCAGATACTTTGTTTATGATAGAAAGTGGAGTTGCTAATGCATCACCTGATAAGCCAAGTTCTTTTAATCCTTTAGCATTTTCGATTAATGAATTTTGGTAAGCAATAGCAGCAGGAATGATCATACTGTTTGTTACTTCACCCATTACTCTAGCTTCGATTTGAAGTTTTTTGTAATAGCTTTCTAACAAGATCTCATGACGGGCATGTAACTCACGCTCATTAAAGATGTTGAGTTTAGTAAATAACTCAGTGGATTTTTCACTCACGTAAGCATCTAAAGCAACTGGAGTAGTTTTGATGTTTGATAAACCGCGTTTAGCAGCTTCTTCAGCCCACTCGTCGCTGTAACCATTTCCTTCAAAACGGATATCTTTAGATTCTTTGATGTATTTTTTAAGAATAGTTAACAATGCGACATCTTTTTTCTCGCCTTTTTTGATCAGTTTATCAACTTCAGTTTTGAATTTGATCAATTGATCAGCTACAATTGTGTTTAACACAGTCATAGGAGCAGAAGAGTTAGCAGAAGAACCTACAGCTCTTAACTCAAATTTATTACCTGTAAAGGCAAAAGGAGAAGTACGGTTACGGTCAGTATTGTCTAACAAGATCTGAGGGATCTTAGGGATACCTAACCATAATGAATCTTCATTTTTAACTTTTTTAATGATGCTTCTTGATGATTCGATCTCGTCTAATACCTCAGCTAATTGAGAACCAAGGAAGATAGAGATGATTGCAGGAGGAGCTTCGTTAGCACCTAAACGGTGATCGTTGCTTACTGAAGCAATACTTGCTCTCAATAAATCAGCATGCTCATGAACAGCTTTGATAGTATTAACAAAGAATGTTAAGAACATCAAGTTGTTTTTTGGAGTTTTTCCTGGAGATAACAGGTTTTTGCCAGTGTCAGTAATTAATGACCAGTTGTTGTGTTTACCTGATCCATTGATACCGGCATATGGTTTTTCATGTAAAAGAACTTTAAAGTTATGTCTTAAAGCAACTTTTTCCATTAAGTCCATTAACAATTGGTTATGATCAATTGCAAGGTTGATTTCTTCATAAATAGGAGCACACTCAAATTGAGAAGGAGCAACCTCATTATGACGGGTTTTCAAAGGAATACCTAATTTTAAAGCTTCATTTTCGAAATCAACCATGTAAGTGAATACACGCTCAGGGATAGATCCGAAATAATGATCTTCTAATTGCTGTCCTTTTGCAGACATATGACCGAATAAAGTACGGCCAGTTAATGCTAAATCCGGACGAGCATTATATAATGCAAGGTCAACAAGGAAATATTCTTGTTCAATACCTAAAGATGCATTTACTTTAGTGATGCTTTTATCGAAATACTGACAAACGTCAACAGCAGCTTTATCCATAGCAGCAAGTGCTTTTAATAAAGGAGCTTTGTAATCTAATGCTTCACCGGTATAAGAAACAAATACAGTTGGGATACAAAGTGTTTTACCAGCTTTGCTTTCCATAATGAATGCTGGAGAAGAAGGGTCCCATGCAGTATATCCGCGTGCTTCGAAAGTATTACGGATACCACCATTAGGGAAGCTTGATGCATCTGGTTCTTGTTGAACTAGTGCGCTACCTGCGAAATTCTCAATTGCGCCATCGCTGCTAGGCTCAAAAAATGAATCATGTTTCTCAGCTGTAGTACCGGTTAATGGTTGAAACCAGTGGGTATAGTGAGTAGCGCCTTTACCCATTGCCCAGCTTTTCATAGCCGTTGCGATGTGGTTGGCATCTTCATGATTAATTAGTTCGCCCGATTCAATGGATGCAACTAATTTCTGATAAACCTCTTTTGACAAGAAATCTTTCATTTTTCTTTTGTCAAAAACATTAACGCCAAAAAAATCAGAAATTTTAGTCGAAGGTGACTTTACCTCTGGTGAAATTCTTGTCTGCGCTTCTTTTAATGCAATTGTTCTTAAGCTTTTCATTTATTTGTTTAAAATTTTATCAAAAATAGGATATTTAATTAATAATTTCCATCAAATTGTTTGTAAAAATACAAATGTTAGCAAATTTTAACATAAAATTTACGCTTTTTAGATGAAAATCAGTTTTTAAGAAGAAAAATAAGTTAAAGAGGTGGCTTGTTTGAATGGAAGGTTAAGTCGGCCTCTCGGAGGGTAAATATACTGTTTGTTCATTTATTTTTATATTTTTTGGTATTATTTTTTCGTTTTTGCTGTTTTTTGCTTGAGAATTTTCTGGTTTTTGTTGTAAAATCAATAAAAATCTATAAAACGGCCATTTTTTATGATTTTTACTAGAGAAAACATTTTTCTCTGTTTTGATGAAAAAACATCGTGATTTAAGTTTTTTTTAAAGTGTTATGGAATATATGGATGTTTTACATCCTGTTTAAAACTAATACTTAAAATTATGTTTAACATCTCATCCAATTTACACAAGGCAGAGTGGCTCGACCTTGTATTTAGAAACAGAAATAAAAACTATGGTGCTTATACACTAAGATCTCAATCATCGGGCACTACAGCACGCGCTTTATTTATTGCTGCTCCGCTTTTTGTTCTATTTTTTGCCGGCCCAATGATTTATAAACATTTTATTAGTAAAGATGCTGATGCACTCATCGAACCTTTAAAACCTGATAGTGTTATTGATATAAACATAGCAGATCGTCCTATGGAGAAACCAAAAGCTCCGGAAAAAACAGAATTACCCAAAACGGAGCCAATAAAAGAAAAAATTAAAACTGTAAAGCCCGTTTCGAATCCAATTGTTGTGGATAGGCCATTGATTACCGATCCACCAACTTTAGAACAAGTAGATCATGCTGCAGTTGGGCCTGTTACACAGTCGGGAGTAGAGACCTCACTCGGCTCTGTTCCTGTAGAGGGTACTGGTAATGGGATAGCTACAGGTAATGGTGTAGGAAATGGCGAGAAAGAAGATACAGGGATTCATGAAATAGGAGACATACAAGCCTACCCTGAATTTGAAGGGGGAATGAAAGCCTGGGCTAAATTTATACAAAGGAATTTAAGATACCCGAATGCGGCGCAGGAAGTTGATGCACAGGGTAAGGTTTTTATCAGCTTTGTAATAGAGAAAGACGGTTCTGTATCAAACGTTACTGTTTTAAAAGGCATAGGATATGGATGTGATGAAGAAGCGGTAAGGGTAATTAGTAAGTCGCCAAAATGGAAACCAGGCCGACAAAATGATCAAAACGTTAGAGTTAGGTATAATATGCCGCTTTCGTTTACCATAAATAGATAATTTTAAAAATATTCGGTGCGCTCTCAGTGTAAAGGATAGGGTTGAGGGGGTGTAATTAAGTTTACGTCCCCTTTTTTTGGTGCTATTTTATGATAAAAAACTAAATTGCATATAAAAAGACCCATTTATGCTAGATTTTAAACCAGTAGAATACTCTCAAACCACACTTACTGAACTTATGATTCCTTCTTATTCCAATTTTGGAGGAAAAATACATGGCGGAATTATTTTAAGTTTAATGGATAAAGTTGCTTATGTATGCGCGGCAAAGCATTCTGATGGCTATTGTATAACTGCTTCGATTGACGTTGTCGATTTTTTGGCACCAGTTGAAGTGGGAGAACTGGTTTCTTTAATGGCATCAGTAAATTATGTTGGTAACACTTCCATGATAATAGGAATAAAGGTTGTTTCAGAAAATTTGAAAACGCACACAATTAAGCATACCAATACCAGCTATTTTACAATGGTAGCCATAGGAGATAATCATAAACCTAAACAAGTACCAGGATTGATATTGAAAAGTGAAGAAGATGTTAGACGATTTGCACAAGGATTGAACAGAAAAAATCTTAAAACGGAATATAAAAGGAATGAGGCCAGCCTAAAAGAAAACTATAATAATGAGAATTGTTTAATTACGCTTAAAAATGAAAGGTGTAAAGTGGCTGTTGCGACCGATTAAATAAATACACCGTTAGATCTTTATCATACTAACGGTGTATTCGTGTTAAATTCTGTGCCTAGATACTTTTGATCTTTATACTACGAAAAGCAATAGGCGAACCTTCATTTTGTAAAAGAATATGTCCCTTTTTCGATTTTCCGAAATTTTTAAGGGACTTATATTTACTTTTCTCTATTAATGATTTAAAAGATTCGGTGCTCCTGTCATAGTCCACAACTTTGCGCCCATTTAACCAATGCTGAATATGGTTGTTATTTACAACGATCCTGGCGGTGTTCCAGTGTTGAAGTGATACAGGCGGTTTCTTATCAGCTGATATCAGATCATATAATGATGCCAGCGAGCGAAGTTCACCGCGCTCTGGATATTTAAAGTTCACTTCATCTAATATTTGATATTCAAGTCCCAAGAAAGTACCTTTTTGTGCTTCGTAATCATTTGTTACAAGATATTTAACCCCACTGTTTGTCTCCTCAGAAATTTTAAATTCAAAGGAAAGCTCAAAGTTGTCGAATTGGTTATTGGTTATAATATCCATTTGCTTGCCGTTTTCTGGTTTTACAGCAAGCAGCTCTCCGTTTTTAATTTCCCATCCTCCGTCAGCTATCTTTTTCCATCCGTTAAATGTTTTCCCATCAAAAAGTAAACTCCATCCTGATGCTTTCTCTTGTTTGGTTAAGGTATTAGGAGATTGAGCAAAGGCGCCAAAAATGCATATTCCCTGCAGTAATATAATATTGAAGCATAACCTGTATATATTCATAAAGATTGATTTTTAAATTTTAGGTTCCCATCCCTTTTCATACGAACGGCCCCATAGTTTCTGGGCTTCTTTGTCGCCAACAATGTGACCGTTTTTAGGATCAATCTTTAAGTCGCGACCTACTCTCCATGATATATTGCCTAACTGCATTGCTACACAGCTTTTGTAACCAAGTTCAACATCGCAGTTCGGACGCCTGTTATTTCTAATCGCATCAAGAAAATCTGCCATATGCAAACTATCCATCCCTAAACTTGGGCTCGCTGTATTTCTTCCCTCTAAAGATTCTCCGCCAGATTTTGGTGTCACATCCTGAATTAGTTTTCCTTGAAGATCATATATTTTATAAGCATCATCTCCGGTATCCAGGCTTCCTTTTTCACCATAAAAGATAATTCCTCTTTCTTGTCCTTCAACTTTTCTTCCGTTACAGCTTCTGTTTTCCCAAAGCAAGGTAACTTTACCAGGATAATCTATTGTTACTACCTGCGTGTCTGGGGTTTCCCAGTCATCATTAAAATGATACCTTCCACCAGAAGAGCTAACGCGGGTTGGAAAATCTACTCCCAGACCCCAACGGGCTACATCTACCTCGTGCGTTCCATTGTTTAGCGCTTCGCCGGTTCCCCAGTTCCAGAACCAATGCCAGTTGTAATGAATTAAACCATCTTTATATTCAACACGTGGCGCTGGTCCCTGCCATAAATCATAATCCAACCAGTCGGGTACATTTCCTGGTTTTAAAAACGTTTCTTTCCTGGTGTTTGTATACCATGTTTTGGCCATATATACGCGACCAATTACCCCTTCATGGAGTAGTTGGATACCTTTAGTTAGCGTAGGTGCAGAGCGACGTTGTGCACCCATTTGTACTATTCTATTGTATTTTCTGGCTGCTGCTACTGCAATTTCACCTTCTCTTGGATTGTGACTTAATGGCTTTTCAACATATACATGTTTTCCGGCCTGGCAAGCCATAATGGTTAATGGCGCGTGCCAATGATCAGGAGTTGCAGTGTATATTGCATCAACAGATTTATCTTCCAGAACCTTTCGCAGGTCTTTTTCAGATTTTGGTGGAGTTGTTTGACCAGCTTTTACAATGGTGTTTATTGCCTTAGGAATGGCTCTTGAATCTACATCGCAAACGGTAACTATTTGCGTGTTTTTTTGTTTGGCAATTGTACCTCCCATGCTATTCCCGCGGCTATTAACGCCGATAGTTGCTATGTTTATTCTGTCATTTGCCCCGATAATATTTCTATAGCTTTTTGCACTAAACCCAGAGGCAGTTCCGCCGAATACGCTGTTTCCAACAGATAAAGCGGCTGTTCCGATACCTATTTTTTTTATGAAATCTCTTCTTGAATTGTTACTCATAATTTGGTTTTTGGTTGATTGTTTTTGAATTCTATAAAATTCTGATTTTAACATTTTTGAATGAAACTTCATCGCCATGGTCTTGAAGTAGAATATGGCCCTTTTTTACCTGGCCAAAAGGTGGATCTGAATCTTTGAACTTACTTAGCTTCCAGGCTTCTTTGTAGGAATTACTGCTGCGGTCAAAGGAAAGTGTCTTTTTCCCATTTAAATAATGAGTTACTTTAGTGCCTTTGGCTACGATTCTTGCCCGGTTCCACTCGCCGGTTCTATTCTCTTGTGCAACATCTAAAGGTAACATGTCGTACAGACCAGCTTGTAAACGGTTGCCATTTCGTCCTAGTTTAGCATCAGGGTGTTTTACATTATCCAATATCTGGTATTCTAATCCGAGCCAACCGCCTTTAGTATACTTGGTAAAGAAATACTTTATTCCACTATTCCCTCCTTCAGAGAGCTTAAAGTCAACAGACAGATCAAAATCAGCATATTCATCTTTTGTAATAATATCACCACCTCCTTTCTCTCCTTCCTTCTTTGCTGATAAAACGCCATTTTCTATTTTCCATCCTGTTGCTGGCGGCGTATCCTTTCCAACCGATGTCCATCCATTAAGGCTTTTACCATCAAAAAGAAGTTTCCACCCTTGTTTGATTTCCTGTTTGGTAAGGAAATTGTCTTTGTTCTGAGCGTATGACATCCCTGTAAGAAGGAACATCATAAGTAAAACAGTGATTTTTTTTGAATTCATAATAAATAAATTTAACGAAACAATTGTTAACGATAGTTGATTAATTCAACATGTATAAACATGTTACATCTGGGTATATCCTTTGTTTTGTATTATTTTTTGTGGATTAGATTGCATTACTGTCATTGGAATTGGATAAGTTAATGCATTATCGCTCCAGGTAAAGCTATTGTAGCCATCAAACTGTTGTTCTGCGATCATCACATCTTTGGCTCGTCCTGTTCTTACAAGGTCAAACCAACGGTGATTCTCAAAAGCCAGCTCAACACGGCGCTCGTTTTCAATAGCTAACAGGAAGGCCTGATCGCCGCTGAATTCACTCAATTGATAATCATGTAATAAATTCGGTGCCGGCTGAATGTTCGGGTCGCCAGGAGTTTTTCTTGCCCGTTCGCGAATTTTGTTTAGATAAGTTAAGGCAATTCCTTTGTCGCCACCGCCACGAACCAGCGCCTCAGCATAAAGTAAATACACATCTCCAAGGCGTAATTCTATCCAATTGTTGCCGTTATCTGAACCGCTTGTGGAAACATCATAATATTTACGAACGTATTTTTCGGTCTGTAAGGCTCCGGTTTTAGCATTGATCCAGCCATCTCGCATGGATACAAATTTTCTGGGATCTCCGGTTTCATAAGCATTTGACATGTATTGGGTAGGAGAGTTCTCTCCACCTTTGTCGCCCACCAAAACAACCTCTTTGTCTGAAAACCTTGGAGCGAAATTGTTATTCCATGGACTACCTGTTGCTCCATTTGGTGCTCCTTTCATGTATTGAACTTCAAAAAGGGATTCAGTACTATTCTTTTTAGAAACATCAAACAGGTCTTTGTAGCTTGGAACTAAGGAATACGCAGAATTATTTACTACTTCTGCAAGTTTTTGACTGGCAAGATTGTAATACTCGCTCCCCTTATTAAGCGGATAGCCTGCCATGGTTAAATAAACTTTGCCCAGCAACGCTGAGGCTCCGGCCTTGGTTACCCTGCCTTTGTCTGTGCCCCCGTATGACTGAGGAAGATTAGCTTCAGCATATTTTAGGTCTGCAATGATGAAATCATACATTTCTTGCAATGGTGCACGTCCAAGTTCATATGCTTCGGTTTGAGTAAGCTCTTTATCTGCTTTGATTACCCCTAAAAGCTGGCCATTTAAAGCTGGCCCACCAAATGCCCTATTGAGCCAGAAATAAACAAGTGCTCTTAAGAAACTGGCTTCTGCTTTATACTGACTTCTTAATTTTTCATCAGTGAATGTAGCTGCATCGCTGCGGCCAAGAACAATGTTACATCTTAGTATTGTTTTATAGCTATCATCCCACATGTCTGTTATAAAGTTGTTTTCAGGAAGTAAGGGAGAGGCAAATTCATCTATACCTTTTTCGTTTGCAGGGTTTCCCGACAGCCAGGAATAGGTAGTATTGTCTGATCGGATTTCGCCAAGCCTTACGTATGTTGAATTGTACAGCGAGCGCAGGTTACCATAAGCAGAAAGGGTTGCCTGATTAATGTCCTGTTGTGTTTTATAGAATGAATTTGCATTTAAATTTGATTTCGGATTCAGGTCAATAAAGTCATCACTGCATGATGCCAGAAAGAAAACTGCAATGAATAATAAATTTATCTTTTTCATATATTTAAAATATAAGCATTAATGAATGTTTA
>NZ_CAMLHF010000197.1 GCF_946479715.1 uncultured Pedobacter sp.
CAACAACATCCCGGTAAAACAAAGTACCTTATTAAAATATGCCGACCTGGAACTCAACAACCAGACAATGACGGTAACACGGTCGGGAACTGAAATAGCACTTACCCCAAAAGAACTTAAACTGCTCGAATACATGATGCAAAACGCAGAAAGGGTACTATCGAGAACAGAAATAGCCGACAAAGTATGGAATACACATTTCGATACCGGCACCAATTTTATTGATGTTTACATCAACTACCTCAGAAAGAAAATAGATCGTGATTATCCGAATAAACTGATACATACCAAACCAGGATTGGGCTTTATTTTCAAATCAGAATAAACACAATGAAAATCCGTAATAAGCTCAGTCTCCTGTTTACCGCAATTACCGCAACCCTGCTGTTTGTATTTGCAATGGCAGTATACCTGTCGTACAGCCAAAACCGAGAGGAAGAATATTACAAAGAACTGCACAAAATCGCCATTACAAAGGCAAATCTGCTGCTCGATGCCAAAATAGAACCGTCTGTGCTTCAGCTCATATACAGAAACTCACAAAACGTATTGTTCCAGGAAGAGGTTGCCATATACGACACCTCATTTCACCTCCTTTACCACGATGCGGTAGACATAGACAAGGTAAAAGAAACCTCCGGCATGATCCACAAGATCATAGCCGAAAAACAAATACAGTTCTATCAGGGAAAAATGCAGATTATAGGACTGCTATACCAGCATAAAAATGGCAATTACGTAATTACAGCAGCTGCAACTGATCAATATGGGTATGCTAAACTGACAAACCTGAAATACACACTAATTGTCGCGTTTTTCATCAGTGTAATCCTGATTTATTTAGCCGGACAGTACTTAGCCAGCAGGGCACTAAAACCTGTTTCTGACATGGTAGATGAGGTTGAAGACATAACAGCCACCAATCTCGACCTTCGCATAAACGAAGGCAGTGGTAAAGATGAAATTGCCGAGCTCGCCGTTACCTTTAACGCCATGCTGAACCGCCTGGAAAAATCTTTCGACGCGCAAAAAGAGTTTGTATCCAATATCTCCCATGAACTGCGCACCCCGCTAACAGCTATGCTTGCCGAACTTCAACTTACTTTAGGTAAAGAACGCCAAAATACTGAATACAAAGAATCTATACACCATGCCATCAGTGATGCGCAAAAGGTAGTTCGCCTATCCAATAGCCTGCTCGACATGGCTAAGGCAAACTACGACCATACCGAGATTACCTTTAAAAAACTCCGCCTGGATGAAGTGCTTCTCGATGCCAGAAATGATGTTTTACACACCTATCCCGACTATAAAGTAAACATCGTATTTGAAAAAGAAATAGAAAACGACGACTCCATTTCTGTAAAAGGAAACGAATACCTGCTCAAAGTTGCCTTTATGAACCTCATAGAAAATGGCTGTAAATTCTCCGAACAACACGAATGCACCATTGCCATAACTTACCATCTGGATTACACCATATTAAGATTTCAGGACAATGGAATAGGCATCTCGGCCGACACGATTTCAAGAATATTTGAATCGTTTTACCGCGGCCAAAATCAGGAATATGCTGCCGGAAATGGAATCGGACTATCCCTTACAAAAAAAATCATAGACCTACACCAGGGTACAATAGCTGTAATTTCAGAACTGAACCAGGGCAGTGTATTTACCATCGAATTGAAACATGCCTAAACAACCGTTAAAATTCTAATGGTTTTCTAATAACATTCTAAAACTCCTCTAACCTTCCCTCCCGAAGGGTCTCAATACTTTTGCGGCACATTAGAAATAAGTAGTAATCTTAAACTATTATGCCATGACATTACATGAGATCGCCGTAAAAGACAGAATCCAGTACCTTCAAATCCTGGACAGCAATGAAAATGGACTTCAAGCCTCAAACATCAGTACCAGACAACGTCAGTTTGGACTAAATGAGATAGAACACGAAAAGCCCCCATTATGGTATAAACAGCTTTTTCATGCTTTTTTAAACCCCTTTATTGGAATCTTAATTGTACTTGCTATAATTTCATTAATTATGGATGTAATCCTTGCTGATCCTGGTCAGGAAGAATACAAAACTGTAATTGTGGTAAGCATTATGGTACTGCTAAGTTCCCTGCTCAGATTTACACAGGAATACCGCAGCAATAGGGCCGCTAACCAGTTAAAAAGCATGGTTAAAACTACTGCAACTGTTTTAAGACAACCAAACGGAAAAACAGAAACAGACATTAAAGACCTGGTTCCGGGAGATATTGTGTTTTTAAGTGCCGGAGACATGATACCCGCCGATTGCAGAATCATACAATCTAAGGATCTGTTTATCAGTCAATCTATATTAACAGGAGAATCCTTACCCGTAGAAAAAAGCAGTAATCCACTTAAAACAACAGACACCAGATCAGCCCTCGATTTCGAAAACATTTGTTTCATGGGTACCAATGTGGTAAGCGGCACAGCAAAAGTTATTGTGGTAAACACAGGCAACCTTACCTATTTTGGATCTATAGGAAAAGCAATTCTGGGTACCCGCACACAAACCAGTTTCGATAAAGGCGTAAACAAAGTAAGCTGGCTGCTTATTCGCTTCATGTTCATCATGGTGCCTCTGGTATTTTTCATCAACGGCCTAACCAAGGGCGACTGGATGCAAGCCCTTCTGTTCGGAATCTCTGTCGCCGTAGGTCTTACCCCGGAAATGCTTCCAATGATTGTTACTGCCAACCTTGCCAAAGGTGCAATAAACATGAGCAAGCGTAAAGTAATTGTAAAACGACTTAACGCCATACAAAACATCGGCGCCATGGACGTATTGTGCACCGACAAAACAGGTACCCTCACGATGGATAAAATTATTCTGGAACGGCACCTTAACGTTTTCGGCAAAGACGACGACGAGGTATTAAAATGGGCCTATTTGAATAGCTACCATCAAACCGGTTTAAAAAACCTGCTTGATATAGCCATTCTGGAACATGCAGAATTAAAAGATTTCATTAAAACAGATAACTATCAAAAAATTGATGAGATCCCTTTTGATTTCAATCGCAGAAGACTAAGCGTTGTACTGGGCACAGATACCGGCAAGCATTTGTTGATTTGTAAAGGAGCTGTTGAAGAAATGCTGGATCTATGCAGCCATGCCTTTGACCCCGGAGAAGATAAACAGCTGCACATAGAAAACGATGCCATTGTTCCAATGGATCAAAAAATGAGACAGGCTATAATAGACACTTCCAGAAAGCTAAACGAAGAAGGGTTAAGGGTTTTACTCGTTGCCATTAAAGAATACGAACCACGCCCGCTAAACTACGCTGTTGCTGATGAGTGCAATATGGTTTTAACAGGTTTTATAGGCTTCTTAGACCCTGCAAAATCCTCAGCTAAACCATCAATAGCGGCCCTGCAAAAACTGGGTGTAAACATCAAAGTACTTACAGGCGACAATGAAATAGTGACCAAAAAAATATGCCGCGATGTAGGCATACCAATAAACAATATCCTGCTTGGCAATCAGATTGAAACAATGACCGATGAGGAAATTATCAATCAGATAGACGACATCAGCATAATGGCTAAGCTTAGCCCAATGCAGAAATCACGCATTGTAAAGCTGCTTCAGCTTAAAGGCCACACGGTTGGTTTTATGGGCGACGGAATTAACGATGCCCCTGCCCTTCGCAATGCGGATGTAGGTATATCTGTTGATACAGCAGTGGATATAGCTAAAGAAAGTGCCGACATCATTCTATTAGAAAAAGATCTGATGGTTTTAAGACAAGGCGTAATTTACGGTCGCCGGACTTTTGGCAATATCATTAAGTACATAAAAATGACTGCCAGCAGTAACTTCGGTAACATGTTTAGCGTATTGGGAGCCAGTGCCATGCTTCCGTTCCTTCCAATGCTGCCTATCCATCTGTTGGTACAAAATCTATTGTATGATGTTTCTCAGATTTCCATTCCGTGGGACAGCATGGATAAGGAGTTTATTGAAAAACCTCAAAAATGGAGTGCCAGAGGCATCAGCAAGTTCATGATTTTTATAGGCCCAATCAGTTCCATTTTTGACTATGCAACCTTTGCGGTGATGTATTACGTGTTTTCTGCGAACACCGTTGACAAGCAAACGCTGTTTCAAAGTGGCTGGTTTATAGAAGGTTTGTTATCACAAACCCTGATTGTTCACATGATCAGGACAAGAAAAATACCCTTTATACAAAGCTGGGCAACGGCTCCGGTAACAGCACTCACATCATTGGTAATGGTTATTGGCATCTGCATTCCATTTTCGCCACTTGCCGAAAGCTTAAAAATGCAGGCGCTGCCGTTAAGCTATTTTCCATGGCTTATCGGAATCCTGATCAGTTATTGCCTGCTTACTCAATTTGTAAAAGTTTGGTTCATTAAAAAATTCAATCAGTGGCTATAAATTCAAAAGAGATGAAAACAAAAAATAAATTAAACTATACACTCGGTTGCATCATAAGTGTAAGTTTATACGCTTGTAAATCATTAGAAGCCAATGGCGGTTTAACAGCAAATATTATTTCTGTTCCTTGTAAGATCAGACCTTCGGTTAAAGGTGTACCTGAACAGTTAAATACCAATTTTAGTGCTGCATTATATCTTGGCAACAGAAAAGGAAACTCGAAGCATGGATTTAGTTATGGTGCTTTTACCGGACTAAGCGCCATAACTATGAATCCTCATGTTACAGAAGATAAGATCAATTACGAATATGATGGACTTGCCTTAAGTAATGGCATTGCCGGCATATACGACAACAAAAAAATCAATATAGGCCTTGCGTTAGGCATCGACATGCTGACCGATAAAAACAGAACCAATTGGATATATCAGGGCAAGCCCTGGATTGGGATACTCTTCGGAATCACACTCAATTGATTCATAACGTATTTGTTAAGCTACAGAAGCTATTGCTTTCACAACTGCCTAACAATTGTTCAAAAGCTTCTTCAGGGTTGGTTCGATTACGCTTCGAACCAACCCTGAAGTTGATACTACGTAACTATCAACCATTCACGGGAGCAATAGCTAAGCAGGTGCTCATCTATCAGTTCAATTTATCAAGGGGTTTCCTGTTTTTAACGGCCGAAGCTTTGTATTTGCTTGGAGAAAGTCCTGTTAGAGATTTAAACTGTGCCGACAAATGGGCGCTGCTGCTATATCCCATTTTAAAGGATATTTCATTCAGGTTCAATTCACCGTACTCTAACAGTTCTTTTACTTTTTCTACCTTTTGCTGAATGATGTATTTCTCGATGGTTAAACCCTCTGATTCTGAAAACAATCTGCTCAGGTAATTATAGTCTTTATTTAATTTATCGGCTACCAGATGCATCAGGCTTTGATTGATCTCGCCCAGATCTGAATAGTGAACTAAATTGATGACTTCGTTTTTAATTTGCTCTACCAACTGGTTCTTTTCCTTTTCTATAAGTTCAAAACCTAAAGCTTGAAATTCGAAAGCAATATCTTTTAACTGTTCCTGATTTGGATCCGGAGCAACTTCAACTTTACCTAAGGTTATTTGTTTAACCGAAAAACCCAGATTCTGCAACCGCTCATTAACGATCATAATACAGCGGTCGCAAACCATATTTTTTACATATAATGTCATATTTGTTCAGCTAATATCATACTTCTTCTGCCTTATAACCGGCTTTTTCCAAGGTACCAATTATTTCTGTGGCTTTAAGCTCATCATCGGCCTCAACTTTTAAAATTTTATCCGGGTTTTCTATATCAACTTCCCAGTTTTCTATTGTATTTAAGCCATTTAAGTGAGGTGTTACCGTTGCAATACAGCCTGCACATTTAATATTTGTTTTGAATTTTAAAGTTTGCATTTTTTTTGAGTTTAATTGTTATTATTATGTTATGTTTTAATTTGTTGGTCGTCAATGTGCTAGCATACTTTTCATTCGGCTACGTTCCCCGTCATCCCGAGGTAACGAGGGATCTCTTGCTTAGGCTAATTTGCTTCACAGCTACTTCAAGAGATCTCTCCTATCGTCGAGATGACGGGTGTGTTAACCGAATGACGGCAGGTTACTTTATGATCAGCCCGATCACCCCCTACTACAACTTCGCAAATTTCAATCTTAAGCTGTTACTCACAACCGATATAGAACTTAATGCCATAGCCGCACCTGCGATCATAGGGTTCAATAAAAACCCGTTAACGGGATACAATACCCCCGCTGCAATTGGAATTCCTATCAGGTTATAAATAAATGCCCAGAACAAGTTTTGTTTAATAGTTCTAACTGTTTTCCTAGACAATTTCAAAGCCTTTGGCACCTGCAAAAGATCTGAAGATATCAGCGTAATCTTTGCCACATCTATTGCAATATCAGAACCTCTGCCCATCGCTATCGACACATTTGATTGTGCCAATGCCTGGCTGTCGTTTATGCCATCGCCTATCATGGCAACCACCTTGCCTTCGGTTTGCAGCTTCTTAACAAACTCAGCCTTATCAGATGGCAATACCTCGGCTACAAAGTTTTCTATACCCGCTGCAGCAGCCACCGCAGCAGCTGTTTCTTTATTATCGCCGGTAAGCATATAAACCTCAATACCTTGTTTAATAAGTTTCGAAACCGCTTCTTTTGAGCCTTGCTTTATCTGGTCGGCAATTGATACCACTGCCAGTACCTGGGTTTCATTGGCAAAATAAATTACCGTTTGGGCCTGATCCTGTAATACTTTAGCCTGATCTTTCAATTCACTGGATATAACCTGATTATGATCAGTTAATATCTTATGGCTTCCGGCCCAATACTTCTTACCGCTGTAAACTGCCGATACACCTTTACCGGTTAAGCTGTCGAAATCTGTAATGCCGGCAGGTTTTATACCATCCTTTTTAAGGTGATTAAAAATTGCCTCAGCCAATGGATGTTCTGAGCTTTGCTCCATAGCAGCAAACACCTGTTTTAATACATCTGCATTTTCAGGTAAAGTACTGGCCCAGTGTATAGAAGTAACTTCCGGTTTGCCTTCTGTGATGGTTCCGGTTTTATCTAACACAATAGCGTTTACTTTGTAACCAAGTTCAAGTGCTTCGGCATCTTTAATTAAAATACCGCTCTCGGCACCCTTACCTATTCCAACCATAATTGCTGTTGGTGTTGCCAGTCCTAACGCACAAGGACAAGCAATCACCAGTACAGTAACCATAGCCAATAACCCTTGTGTAAAGGCATGTTCTCCGCCAAATAACAACCACACACCCAGCGTAATGATAGCAATCAGCATCACTATCGGTACAAATATTCCGGCCACCTTATCTACCAGTTTTTGAACCGGAGCTTTAGAGCCCTGGGCTTCCTGTACCAGCTGAATAATATGTGCCAGCATGGTTTCGCTGCCCACTTTTTCGGCTATAAAACGGAAACTTCCTTTTTGGTTGATGGTGCCGGCAAAAACATTATCGTCTTTTTGTTTAGAAACCGCCACAGGTTCACCGGTAATCATGCTTTCATCTACAAATGAATTTCCTTCGTAAACTTTACCATCAACAGGGATTTTCTCTCCTGATCTGACCAATAGTTTGTCGCCCGCTTTTACATCGGCAACTTCAATTTCTTTTTCACCATCATCTGTAATCAGTATTACTGTTTTTGGCTGTAACCCAATCAGTTTCTTAATGGCAGATGAAGTATTGGATTTAGCACGCTCTTCGAGTAGTTTACCAAGCATGATAAACACGATAACTACAGCAGCCGCTTCGTAATAAACATGCGGATGCAGGCCTCTTTGGTGCCAAAACCCGGGATAAAATGTATTAAACACACTAAAAATAAAGGCGATACCCGTACTTAATGCAACCAGCGTATCCATATTTGCCCTGCTGTGTTTTGCTTGTTTAAAGGCGTTTATAAAGAAGTTTTTACCGAAGTAAAAAACTACTGGGGCCGATAGAACCAGCATAATGTAATTGGCATAAGGCATATCCATGAAAAGCATGCCTATTACTACTACAGGTATGGTTAATATTCCTGCTGCAATTATTCTCTTTTTTAACGCGTTATAATTGTCGGCCTGTACTTGCTCTTGTTTTTCGTTCCCTTTCTCTGTATCCAGAATTAAATCGTAACCTATCGACTGAACGACCTTTTGCATTCCCTCTGGTTGGATCACACCTGTATCATAGGTTATTTTTACCTTTTGGGTAGCATAATTTACCTCAGCTTGTTTTACACCGATTTGTGCGCCTATCATAGATTCTACACTAACCGCACAACTGGCACAAGTCATCCCCAGAACGGGAAAAGAAGTAGTTTCTATATTTTCTTGTAAAGCCATAATCTTTCTATTATTTACAATACAAAGGTACCATGGCAGGATCGCGAAGAGGTTACATAATATGGTAATTAGTTTATATAATTCTGCACCACACAAAAAGCAGCCTTAAACTATGTTAAAGCTATTTTTTCAGTAAGATATTTCCAATATCTTTTTGGAACATGCTGCACATGTAATTTTGTGTTTTTTCTGGCCGCGATATTGGTGCTTTTAAAATAATCTTTCCATAATGTGGCATAGAGATTTTCTTTGATGGCATGCAGTTCCCCGGTTGTTTTTTGCAAGTTCTTTTCTTCTTCTGGAGTGAGGTTCACTTCTTCAGCTTTTTCCAGGTTATAATATAATCCATAATGTCTTTTCAAGTCGTAAATGATCCACTGCTGATCTGCATAACGGTTCTTAAAATGGTTCATGATCAACGGGAGCACATTGAAGTCCGGGTCTATAACGCAGTAAAAAATCCCATCTGCCGAATGTTGAAATCGTATGAAAGCTTCCATCCTGTGTTTCTCTCTTTCAACCTTCCTGGCTGTTTGTGCTACAGCCAAGACGTGGGCATTGCCATAATTGACCTCAGAACCGGCTGGATTTGAAAATATATAACAAGTAAAATCAAATAGACTGCTGTAAGCCTGAGCTGATTCTGAGAGGAAGGTGCAGTAGAATCTTCTCATCCAACTTTTGTCTAATTTCTTTTTTAATCCTATCCAAACCCTGTCGGCCTTTTTCTGATCCTTATATACATGGAATTCAGAGGTGAAGGCATCCGGTTGGTGGTATTTTTCCAATTGCAGCATAATCTTTCCTGGTTTTCTTTCAAACCATTCAAAAACTGCACACAGCAAACTTTCTAAACTGCCATCGATCACGTATATCATTAAAGTTGCAGGATTAAAATAAAATCAATTGTTGGACATCATTCTTTAAATATTTACTCTGGCTTTCCGCTAATATAAATGACTTGATCTGCGTACCCTGGTAATCTTTAATCTGATATGGAGTATCTGCGCATTTGATAAAATGTTTTGCCCTGTTATAGGCAACCCCTATTTTCTTAAGCTGGTCGATCCGTAACTTTCCAAATTTTCTGGCTTGTACAATTTTCTTTGCTGAACTCACTCCAATTCCAGGGATGCGCAGAATCATTTTATAAGCGGCCACATTAATGTCTATTGGGAAAAATTGAAGGTTTCTAAGCGCCCAGCTAAGTTTTGGATCTATATCCACATCCAGGTGTGGGTTGGCATCGTTCAGGAGTTCGTTAACGTTAAAACCATAAAAGCGCATGAGCCAGTCAGTTTGATATAGTCTGTTCTCACGAATTAGCGGAGGCTGCGTGCCAATAAGCGGCAGACGATTGTCATGGCTAATGGGAATATAACCTGAATAATAAACCCTTTTCAGAGAGAAGTTTTTATAAAATGCGTCTGCGGTATGCATAATGTCTTTATCTGTTTCAGGTGTTGCACCGATTACCATTTGGGTGCTTTGCCCTGCAGGTACAAATTTAGGAGTACTTTTAATCAGCTTTTTTTCGTCGTTGAATTGTACGATTTGATTTTGTACAAATCCAAGTGGGCGCTTTACGTCTTCATGGCTCTTTTCCGGGGCAAGTAATTTTAGCCCCTTTTCTGTAGGCATCTCCAGATTGATACTCATTCTGTCTGCATAAAGACCCGCCTCCCTGATCAGTTCTTCGCTTGCACCGGGAATCGTTTTCAAATGAATATATCCATTGAAGCGTTCTTCCAGTCTTAATTTTTTAACAACTTTGAGTAAGCGCTCCATCGTAAAATCGGCGTTTTTAAAAATTCCAGAGCTTAAAAAAAGTCCTTCAATAAAGTTTCGTCTGTAAAAATTGATGGTTAGGGATACAACTTCTTCTACAGTAAAAGCTGCCCGTTCAATGTCGTTACTTTTTCTTGAAACACAGAA